>NZ_JAPYKS010000119.1:0-269 GCF_037179605.1 Mesorhizobium salmacidum (SeqCode) | reverse complement strand
AAATGCGTCATTCCGAATCGCTCGCCCCAGGCCTTCTTGTCGTTGTTCAAATCGACACCGATGATCATATCGGCGCCGGCAAGCTTCAGGCCCTGGATGACATTGAGGCCGATACCGCCGAGGCCGAAGACCACTGATGTCGCACCTTGCTCGACCTTGGCGGTGTTGATGACCGCACCGATGCCGGTGGTGACGCCGCAGCCGATGTAGCAGATCTTGTCGAAAGGGGCGTCCGGATTGACCTTGGCGACCGCGATCTCGGGCAGCAC
>NZ_JAPYKS010000118.1:0-271 GCF_037179605.1 Mesorhizobium salmacidum (SeqCode) | reverse complement strand
GGGTTGCGGATCGGCAGAAATGCGACCGTATCGACCTCCATCTCGGCCAAGATCGACGATATGAACGAGGCAAATCGGCAAATCCGCGGATCCTTGACAAAAAACAAGGGCTCGTCGCCGAATTCGTTGCCGAGGACTGCTCTGATCTTGTGTCGATGCCGCTCTGCGGCCCGCGATTGCATCCATTGCGGGTCGAGCGCTCGCCAGTCATGCCAAGAGGAGTTTGCCGATGCGAGTAAGTCGTCATTGGCCAGATTGAGGCGGGCGCTCT
>NZ_JAPYKS010000117.1:0-278 GCF_037179605.1 Mesorhizobium salmacidum (SeqCode) | reverse complement strand
GGCACCGCGGTGTTCCTGACCAGCGATCCGCTCAGCGCGCCGACCGCCTTGATGCACAGCCTGAAGCACTACAAGGTTCTGCACGAGCAGAACGTTATCCTTTCCGTGGTGACCGCCCCCCAGCCGGTGGTGCCCGACAGCGAGCGCGTCAAGATGGAGACGGTCAACGAGCTGTTCATGCGGGTGACGCTGACCTTCGGCTACATGGAACAGCCCAACATCCCGCGCGCGCTGGCGATCTGCCGCAAGCAGGGCTGGAAGTTCGACATCATGACGAC
>NZ_JAPYKS010000116.1:0-290 GCF_037179605.1 Mesorhizobium salmacidum (SeqCode) | reverse complement strand
GAGGTCCATGCGGTGGGCATGTACGGGCCGCGCGGCGGCGGCATCACCGAGCGCGAAGGCCTGGCCGACCGCATCGACATCATCGAAGGCACGCTCGCCAAGGCGTTCGGCACACTGGGCGGCTACATCACCGGCACCAGCGCCGTCATCGACGCGGTGCGCTCCTATGCGCCGGGCTTCATCTTCACCACGGCGCTGCCGCCGGCGATCGCCGCCGCAGCCACAACATCGATCCGTCATCTCAAGCGCTCGCAGGCCGAGCGCGATGCCCAGCAGCAGCAGGCGAGCCG
>NZ_JAPYKS010000115.1:0-291 GCF_037179605.1 Mesorhizobium salmacidum (SeqCode) | reverse complement strand
GGCGAGAGTGTCTGCGCCGCCGCGTTCTCCGTATACGTCGCGCTCGTCGCCACCGAGGACAGAACCGGCGCGTCGTTGACGGCTGAGACTGCGACCGTGGTGTGCTGGACTGCGCTGAGGCCGGTGCTGTTGTTGAGCAACACCGAGAGGCTGTTGGAGCCGTAGTTGGCGACAGCCAGGTCGGCGCCGCCGATGCCGTCCAGGTCGCCGATGGCGACGCTCCACGGCTGTGTTCCTGTTGGCATATTTACCGCGGCCGCGAAGGTGCCGTCGCCATTCCCGAGCAGCACG
>NZ_JAPYKS010000114.1:0-296 GCF_037179605.1 Mesorhizobium salmacidum (SeqCode) | reverse complement strand
GCCCTCAACGCGACCCGCGCGGCCGTGGAAGAAGGCATCGTTGCCGGCGGTGGCGTTGCCCTGCTGCGCGCGTCGGCCAACATCAAGGTCACCGGCGTCAACGCCGACCAGGCTGCCGGCATCAACATCGTGCGTCGTGCGCTGCAGGCTCCGGCCCGCCAGATCGCGGCCAACGCCGGTGCGGAAGCATCGATCGTTGCCGGCAAGATCCTCGACAACGCGAGTGCGACCTTCGGCTACAACGCCCAGACCGGCGAATATGGCGACATGATCGTCATGGGTATCGTCGATCCGGT
>NZ_JAPYKS010000113.1:0-305 GCF_037179605.1 Mesorhizobium salmacidum (SeqCode) | reverse complement strand
GATGCCGACGAAACAGACATCGTCGTTCTTCAACGCACGGCTGGCGGCGATCGTCATCATCTCGTTGGGGGTAAAGGCGAGCTGGCTCATGCCGCTTTCCGCAGATGTTCGACGCGGGCCGCGAAATCGTCGGCGGTTCTTTCGATGACGTTCGCCTGCATCCAGGCCTGGAATTTCTCGCGGTCGGCGGCAATCTCATCCCATTCGAGATAGGCGGCATTGTCCCTGACATAATAGCCGTGCGCATAGGATGGATGCGAGCCGCCGGGCACGACCGAGATCGCCGAAATCGTCCAGCGCGGCAG
>NZ_JAPYKS010000112.1:0-314 GCF_037179605.1 Mesorhizobium salmacidum (SeqCode) | reverse complement strand
GAGATCGAGGCTTCGTTGGAGACGAAGCCGGAGGTGAAGACGAGAGCCGCTTCCTTGCCGTGCAGGTCGGCAAGCTCATGCTCGAGTTCGACCAGCGGGTTGGACGTGCCGGAGATGTTTCGAGTGCCGCCGGCGCCGGAGCCCATCTTGCCTGCCGTGTTCTGGAACGCGGCGATCACGTCCGCGTGTTGGCCCATGCCGAGATAGTCGTTGGAGCACCAGACGGTGATTTCCTCGGCGCGGCCGTTGGCACGCCAGATGGCGCGCGGGAACTTGCCCGCGATGCGCTCGAGGTCGGCGAAGACGCGGTAGCG
>NZ_JAPYKS010000111.1:0-321 GCF_037179605.1 Mesorhizobium salmacidum (SeqCode) | reverse complement strand
TCGCGGCTATCGCGGTGCGGGGCTGGCTGACGTCAATCCCAACATCAGGTCGGTCACCTGTCCGTTCACCGCCGAGGTGCTGGCGGCGGCGCCTTCGATCCGGCCCGACGTCACCTTCATCCATGCGCAGAAGGCCGACAGAAAAGGCAATGTGCTGATCGAGGGCATCATCGGCATCCAGAAGGAAGCCGTGCTGGCGGCGCGGCGCGCTGTGGTCACGGTGGAGGAAGTCGTCGACAATTTCGACGATCTGCACCCCAATTTGACCGTGCTGCCGCGCTGGACGATTTCGGCGATCTCGGTCGTGCCCGGCGGCTCGCA
>NZ_JAPYKS010000110.1:0-347 GCF_037179605.1 Mesorhizobium salmacidum (SeqCode) | reverse complement strand
GCTCCGGTATCACCGGTTGCACCTGTGGCTCCCGTAGAGCCGGTCGAGCCGGTTGCTCCAGTCGATCCGGTCGAACCGGTCGAGCCTGTCGCTCCCGTGTCACCGGTTGCACCTGTGGCTCCCGTAGAACCGGTCGAGCCGGTTGCTCCAGTCGATCCGGTCGAACCGGTCGAGCCTGTCGCTCCGGTATCACCAGTTGCACCTGTGGCTCCCGTAGAGCCGGTCGAGCCGGTTGCTCCAGTGGATCCGGTCGAGCCTGTCGCTCCGGTATCACCGGTTGCACCTGTGGCTCCCGTAGAGCCGGTCGAGCCGGTTGCTCCAGTGGATCCGGTCGAGCCTGTCGCTCC
>NZ_JAPYKS010000010.1:0-211414 GCF_037179605.1 Mesorhizobium salmacidum (SeqCode) | reverse complement strand
TCGCCAGTCATGCCAAGAGGAGTTTGCCGATGCGAGTAAGTCGTCATTGGCCAGATTGAGGCGGGCGCTCTCCCAGTATCCCGTGGGATTGTGGGAATTGGCGGGCAGCAGATTCTTCGGACCGGTCGCTCCCAGTGCGGCGATCACGCCACCAAGCGCCGAGGTGCCGCTGCGGTGCATGCCCAGGATGAGGATTGCCTTTCTCCGGGGCGGTTTTGGGAGGTCACGCGTCGGGGCCGCCTGTTGCGGGTGTTCCGACAGCGGCAGCCGGGCCGCAAGCCATTCCGAAATTCCTGCCGGAAGCTCCAGCGTTCCGTCCAACACCGGATTTGCACCCGCCGACCCGGCGCTGAACAGTCCGTGATAGTGGATGTGGACCAACCGCGCCGTGTCAGGGGCCGCAAGCGCAGCCAAGTGGTTGAGAGGGAAATTATGCGTGGCTGGCAACGTTCGCACGGGGTGGTTTCCGGCGACTGCAGCCAGCGAAAGGGCGGCTTGGCTCGTGCCCCAAAAAGCGGTGGCCTCTCCGTCCAGAGCCCCGGTCCCGGTGTTGATGATTGGGCCGTCGGGCCACGACTTCATATCGGCAGCCACCAATCGTTCCAAAATGTCTTCGGCACGCTGAAATAACCCGTGTGATCGTTTTGCTACAAAAAGCCCTCCATTGTAGCTCGCTCGCACTGCCTGATCATGGACAGTTGTTTGCACGACCGGGAGATGCTCATAGTCGACGCTGACAAGTGCGCATGCCTTCCTCCAGTAATCGTCGAATGGGTCACCAGAACCCGTCGTGCACATCCCTTTAACGTCCACCGGGCGTGCGGCGGCCGAATTTGTGCCCAACGAAAAGTCCGGCTCAGCGATGAATATTGTATCGCTATCGATCTGGATAATGATTGGCGGTCCAGGCCGACGTTCGACGTGGGCGAGCGCATGAACACGATAGGACGGGCCGTAGTGCGGACAGCAGCTTTCTATCTCGATCGGTAGATATTCGACATTCAGTCGTTTGAGTTGGTGGAGTGTAGACAAGGATGGGCGACGGCTGCTTCTTGGCGACACGACCGTTATCGGGCACCGCGAATAGGCGCCGGCGAAACACCGTAGGCTTTCGCATAGCAAAAGGGCTTGTGCTTCGAGAATGCCCGCCTCGACAAGCAGCACAAATTCGACGCTGTCTTCAACGATGTCGCCGATGTCGCCGATGTCGCCGATGTCGCCGATGTCGCCGCTCGGGCGCGTTGCTATTCCGATATCCATTCCGTTATCCACCGATCCCAGGCCACCCAGGCCTTCCGATAGCCCGACCATGTCGGCATCCGCAATAGAAACCGGTACAAGACGACTGCACAATGTGACTGTTTTTGGGGTGATCCGGGTAGCAATTTCGTCCACCTACATGCTTCGCTGCGCATGACCCCAGCGAACTGTTTTCTTCGCTCACGAAGCCGCAACGTGTTTTCTGGGGAAAGCGTAATCTTCATGATCAGATTTGATTACGTTGAGCTGGAAAAGTTTCTCACAGATCGTTGCAGAGCTTCCGAGGGCGATACATGGGACGCGATAGGCGCGCAACTAACGAGGCTGGGGCGCTGGGAGTTCGACTATCGCCTTGAGATTTCAAACTGACCCACTACCGATACTTGCGGGAATGTTTCAAAGCCCGCTTGCTCCGGCCGGCGGGCTTTTTGCGTTTCAGGAGCGTTTGACGACTTCGGGCTTCAGCCGCTCATGCCTCGGCTGCTCGTGCCACATCACCTGACGCAGATCACGCATGTCAACCGGCTGTCCGCAGATTTTGCACTTATAGAAATGGTCGCCGTCGTCGGAGGGCTCGTGCGGATTGCCCTTGATGGGCGGTCCTAGGTCTGAAAGCTTCGTCATGCGGCCAGCAACATCCCGCCATGGTAAAAGTTCCAGATCTATTTTAGCTAAGGCTGATTGAAGGGCGGTTCGCGAGTCCTGTGCATACGTTTCCTGTCTCAGTTGAAATTTGGAGCGGCCGAAGCCGTTGTCGCGAGCCGGCCTGAACTCCTATATGCTTCGCGGGAAGCATGGGACCTTCAATGGCATTCAACGTCATCTGGTATGGACGAAAAGGCATCATCGACAAGGTGACCTTTGACGCTGAGAAGGTGGCCAAGGATCATGCAATCGCCATGTTCCAAACTCGAAGAGGTGACGATGGGGTCATATGCGTTGAGGTGCGCAAGGACGGGACTGTCGTCTTCAGCCATTCGGAGAACTAGTGAAGCCCACCGGCTAAGACAAGCGAGCCGGCGGCAATATCAAAGAATGTGAAGGGAGCCGACGCCGTGCCTGAGCGCCCCCCATCATGTCGGCTTGTCCACTCTTCCGCGCGCCAGCCCGCACCGGCTAGGGCAAGTGAGGTGCATCACCATCAACTATCAGCCGGTTGTGCTCCGAGAAGGGATGCCAGACCACTTGCCGCGCGTCCCGTTCATCCACCATCTGGCCGCACCGGGGGCAGCGGTAGAAATACTCGCTTTCCTGGTCGGCGATCTTGCCGTTGAGGTGAGGTTCAAATGAGCCAAGATCCGATAGCTTAATCATTGTAATCACTTTAACATTCAATTTAGCTAAAATGTTCCGGAACTAATATGCCGGACCGTGGCTTGAGTCGCGGTTTGAGTGCTGTGCATGTGTCTGAAGTTCATACAGCCGCTGATGCCGACCTTGGTGGAGAAGCCTCCCGAGGGCGACCACTGGATCCATGAGGTGAAGTTCGACGGCTACAGATCGCAGATCATCAAGGATAAGGGCGGCGTGCGGATCTTCACCCGACGCGGGCTCGACTGGACGGCCAAATACCGAGACCTCGCCAAAGCCGCCGCTGGCCTCGATGTTGAAAGCGCCATCATAGACGGCGAGATCATCGTTTTGAATGATGCCGGGCTATCCGACTTCGGCGCGCTGCGCAAAGCGATCACCAGCCGGCAGCATGACCTCTATTTCGTTGCCTTCGATCTCCTGCACGTCAACGACCACGACTTGCGCGACATGCCGCTGGAGGACCGGCGCGAGATCCTTTCCGAGATGATCCCCGAGGGACAGCGCATCCAGTTCAGCCAGGCGTTACCGGGCGAGGCGAGCGCCATCTTCCACCTGATCGACCAGGCCGGCATGGAAGGCATGGTCTCGAAGCGGCGCGACAGCAAATACCGGAGCGGCCCATCAACGAACTGGCTGAAGGCGAAATGCTATACGGTCGAGGAATACGAGCTCCTTGGTGTGGAACGAGAGCCCGGAAAGCCGGCGTTTGCGCTGATGGCAGATCGAAAGACGGGGCGCTACGTCGGTTCGGCCTTCATCAATTCCAGCCGCGCGATCCGAGAGCGCCTGTGGGATCGTGTCCAGGAGCATGCAGGGCCGACGCCCAAGGGCATGAAGCGACCGGCGACGCAATGGGTAAAGCCCGGGATCATCGGGCGCGTGAAGCACTTGCGCGGCGAGGAGGATTTGCGGCACGCTTCGCTGCAGGATTTTCGCGAGGAATAGGAACCCCCGTCACGAAATCCTCCCTTAGCCGAAACTTTTTCACGCTTGCCAAACGCCTATGGCGCTTCACGCCGTGGACCGACCCCCACCACAATAACATTTGAGGTTTCACCTCAAAAATTCCGCAGGGAACTTTTAAGAAGGTCAGCTCTTCTTTGGCGCAACAGACCAAAGAAGGCTGTCATGGCGCAACGCAAGGTCGATCGCGAAAAGATAGAACGAGCCGACCGGGAGAGCAGGCTAGTTCTCGATGCTGAGCGAAAGGCGCGGGACGAAAAAACGGCCAGGTTGCGGGAACAACGGCTTAAAGCGAAGGAATTGCCCTCGCAGGAACTTAAGCCAGCGACGAAGCTTAAATCTCGATGAGCACTCTCGGCATCAACTTTCTGGACCAGTGGATCGCGAACAACGTGCCCAAGACCACCAAGGCGGATGTGATCTCCGTAGACGAACTCACCCACAAGCTCATTGCCGACGCCAAGGCGGTCGGCATCAAGCGGGTAGAGATCGACGAGGAGGTGGATCGGACTATCCTCGATGCGATTGTGCACTTGGATCCCGGCCTGCCGGAGTGACATGGCAGCTTCACCGTATGGAAGCGCGTTCCGGAGCATGCAGGGCCGGCGCCGAAGGGCATGAAGCGGCCGGCGACGCAATGGGTGATCGGGTGCGTGAAACATTGCGCGGCGAAGAGGATTTGCGGCACGCTTCGCCACAAGATTTCAGGGAAGACGATGAACAGCTCTAAATGCTGGCCAGCAATCAGAACTTATAATTGATTTTGCCCACCACCGTATTTTCAGTGTCGCGATTATCAACGGAGAAGTTTGGTAGCACGTTGCTTGCGCCGGATTTTGAACCGAAATCGTAGTAGTTCCATTCGATGCCTGCGGTCCAATGATCTCTGAAGGCATATTCAACGCCCAATCCAGCTGTCCAGCCGACACGAGATCCGCCACCGAAATCTTGTAAAAAGAGCTGCGTTTCCGCAAATTTATAGTTGGTAAACGCAACGCCACCATCTCCGTAGACTAGAATACGATCGATAGCATATCCAACTCGCCCGCGTATGGAGCCAAGGTAATCTTGTTTGGTCTCGCATACTGTGCCCGGTGAGTTCGCGCACAGATTGTCTCCCTTGACGGTTGAGCCTGCGAGGTCGCCTTCTACGCCAATCACGAATTGATTGATCTGGTAATTGTAGCCTATCTGCCCTCCGAACACGCCACCGGACCCGTTGGTGTTGAAGGATGGGAAGGTCGCCCCAGACCACCGGCTATTGTTCCAGGCTCCGCCCGCTTGAGCACCAATGTAGAAGCCGGTCCAATTGTAGGCGGAAGCAACGGGCAATTCGACCATGTCGGCGGCAGTGGCCTGCGAGAGCAGTGCGCCGAGAATACCGGCTGCAAGAAAAGCTAGTTTGACCATTATTCCCCCGGTACCGTGAAATATCCCGGCCACAGCAGTTCAGGTGGTCGGCATCAAAGTCAAACCGATTTGGTCCTTGTCGGGGGCGCTGAGCGCACGAAAGCAGCAGCCTGTAGTATTTTAGCATCGGTTGACCCGCGCTGGATCTCATTGTTGTCGTTGTTCCGGCCTCGCCGGTGTGCAGATCGGCAAGCGGCGATTTTTTTCCGCAGCGCCACGAACCGGGCAAGTCTCGGGAACGGTGGGCCGACGGCTCGCGCGGGATCCATGAGCGAGAGGAAGACCACGACCGGGAATCAGACTCGGCAGAATGCGGCATTGCCGACGCGGAAGCTTTAGCAATGATGATGCCGACGTAAGTCGCCAGATTGGCAACTCACAGCGGCCGGTGGGTTTGCGGCACTATCTGGCTTGCACCCTCTCCAGGCACCGAACGGGGGTATCGGCGCATTCCGTGTCTGCAACGGCCACAACGGGCTCGCCTTGTACACTCGCCGCTTGCGTGGCCGTCGATCCCAAAAGGAATGTTTGCGTCAGGAGGGCCGAGAAGGCGGCGACTTGGAGCAGCACGGCGGCGAAGGCGATTTTCTTGAGCATGCGAGAGAACGTTGTTGATGAATGTCGGTTCCAAGGACTCGCATGACGGAAGCTGTGGGGCGATGGCATTTCACAATCGGCAACTCAGATGCGGATCGTGGGTTGAACGTGCTCGGGTGATGGGAAGCGAGGATCGATGATGGCAAACGACTTGATCTCAGTGCCCATGCGGTTGGATACGAATTGGCGCTGAGTATCTGAACTGCCGTAGACGTACTTGATGGCACCCCCAACTACCCGTGCATTCATGTCAGCTACTAGTCGATCTTGGTTGGCGTTTTGAAATCGGCGAATGACATCTAGGCTATTCGTTGCAAGAAAGAGCTTTCTAGGGCCGATGGGCAAGGCAAGATATCCGTCCGGGATATTGAGAGGGGTTCGAACTATCGGCCGATCGGACGTCAAAAATTCGAACCGCGTTTTCGCCGCCGTGAAGACTGACCATACCATCTTGTTTAGGATTGTGCCGACCCTGACATTGTCGACCAACGGTATGAAAACGCCAAATAGATAGCGATCGATCTGCTCGACAGGCATGCTTCGTAAATACTCGGCGAAGGTAGCCGGTCTTCCAGGCTGTCGAACGTTGGCATACTCGGCTTCAGTTTCCGTGTCGGTTTTAGCAAATGTGTGCTCCCATTGAGCCCTCAAGCCTTCAATGTTCTCGGGGGTGCGTAGCAACAAGGAGAGCAGGAACCTGGACCAGGCAGACCTCAAAGGGCCCTCAGAGGCACCGTCCGGCCCCTTCGTTTCAAGAATTCCGAGGACGTCGGACGCTTCGCAATCAGTAGTCCCAAAGAAGCGCTCTTCAATCTGTTGAGCCAGGTCTGGTTCGAAACCACGTAGAGTATACAAGCCCCGAACGTACCCCGTTCCATCAGGTGCGGTCCGTCTCGGCTTCACATGATCGTACGGTCTGCTGAATTCGCAAAGTCGACCGTCGAACCCCGACCATCGCTTGAGATAGAACTTTGGAATGTAATGGTGTTTGTTCGGCTTATTTTGTACCACCCATGGCCTCGCCAAGCCGCGTGCGGACGCTCAATTTCTCCACTCCGTCGATCGGCCAAGGTGGGATACTTGCAGGAAAGGATTGACGGATATGCGAGCCTGTGGGGCGCCGGCCTCCGCCTTATTTGATGTTTGCCAAATCTCACCCAATAGGAACATATTCCGCGCGTGGCGATTTCACTCTCTGAGGCCGCGCGATGTCCAAAACCATTGCCGACGCAATTCGCAGCCGGGAGACGTTCTACGTCGCTTGCGGCCATCCCATGTGCAATCATTCCCTCCAGATCGACTTGGAGGCGCTAGGCGCCCGCCTGGGGCTCGACCACGGCGCCATGCACAATGACCTGGTGAAGGTATTCCGGTGCGATCGGTGCAAGCAGGCGGGGAGGGACCAGCGGCCGGTGTTTTTCACCTGCATCCCTGACTACGGCACGATTGATCTGCAGAGGATTGAGAGGAAAAGCTGACACCAGGGGCGCCCGGGTGACTCTGCAACCCGGATTCTTGTTACCCAGAACGTTACCCAGACGGGTTTTTCGGCGATTTTGTCGAGGGTGGGACTTTGGGGGTAAGTCCTTGATTTTAAAATGGTCGGAGTGGCCGGATTCGAACCGACGACCCCTTGACCCCCAGTCAAGTGCGCTACCGGGCTGCGCTACACTCCGGACCGGTCGCGATGTATCTTGATAAGCCGGTTCGGGTCAACCGATTTCCGCGATAATTATCTTGCCGCGAGCGCGGGCTTGAATGAGACCTGCGATACCGGGCGTGACAGCCGCTGATGGCGGTATTCCGGGGCGATGGCGCCCCAGACCAGGCCGAGCGGCAGATACATATGGCGCCAGTGGTCGATATCGATGAAGGTGCCGGGCCCGATATTGCCGATGAAGGCGACGTAGGCGCATGGCAGGTAGGCTGCCACGGCCGGTCGCGCAGCAGGATGCGGAACCCGGCCGCCGTAAGCGAAATCCTCGGGCCGAACAGAGCCCAGATGGCGATCAGCCGGCCATGTAGATTTCGTAACGCGCCGGCTCGCCGATGACGAAGCCCGACAGAAGAGGAGGGTCAGCGCACGCGGCGGATCATGGCTGATCGCGCTCAATAGGCGTTTTCCGTATTGAGCAGGCGGATCGGTGTCAGGAACAGGATCCGCAGATCGAACAGCAGCGACCAGTTCTCGATGTAATAGAGGTCGTATTCGGTCCGCATGCGGATCTTCTCATTGGTGTCCATCTCGCCGCGCCAGCCATTGATCTGCGCCCAGCCGGTGACCCCTGGCTTGACCTTGTGGCGCGCGAAATAGCCATCGACCACCTCGTTGTAGAGCAGGTTGTGCGACTGCGCGGCAATGGCGTGCGGGCGCGGACCGATGAGCGACAGCGAGCCGAGCAGCGAGTTGAAGAACTGCGGCAGCTCGTCGATCGAGGTCTTGCGGATGAAGCGGCCGACACGGGTGACGCGCGGATCGTTCTTGGTCACCGTCTGCCTGGCGGTCGGATCCGACCGGTCGGTATACATGGAGCGGAACTTGTAGACCTCGATGATCTCGTTGTTGAAGCCATGCCGCTTCTGCTTGAACAGCACCGGTCCCTTGCTGTCGAGCTTGATGGCGATCGCCGTGGCCAGCATCACAGGCGAGAACGCGACGATGCCGATGACGCTGAAGATGATGTCGAAGGCGCGCTTGGCGACTGAGTCCCAGTCGTTGATCGGCTTGTCGAAGATGTCGAGCATCGGCACCGAGCCGATGTAGGAATAGGCGCGCGGACGGAACTGCAGCGCATTGGAATGCGCCGACAGTCGGATGTCGACCGGCAGCACCCAAAGTTTCTTCAGCAATTGCAGGACGCGCGATTCGGCGGTCAGCGGCAACGACACGATCAGCATGTCGATCCGGGCGATGCGGGCGAATTCGATCAGTTCCGAAATGGTGCCGAGCTTGGGATAGCCGGCGACGAGGGCTGGCGAACGCTTGTCGTTGCGATCATCGAAGATGCCGCAGATGCGGATGTCGTTGTAGGGCTGCTTTTCCACCGAGCGGATGAGCACTTCCGCCGCCTTGCCGCCACCGACGATGACGGCGCGCCGTTCCATGCTGCCATCGCGCGCCCAGCGCCGGATCAGCTTCGACATCATCAGCCTGAGACCGAAAAGGCAGACGAAGGCAACGACGAACCACGTGCCGAACAGCAGGCGCGAATAGTCTTGTGACATCTTCATGGTGAACGCCGTCAACGCCATCAGGGCGAAGGTGCCGGCCCAGACCAGCAGGATGCGCCCAAAATTGGTGATCGGCCGCATCAGGGACACCACCTGGTAGCAATCGGTGACATCGAGCAGCACCACGGCGAGGAACGACGCGGCGGCGATCGTCAGCGGATATTGCCAGGCAAGGTAATTGAAAAAACCGACATAGTAGAAATAGACGCAGAGCCCCGAGACCAGCAGCACCGCGAATTCGACCATGCGCAACACGCCGCTGACCATGATCGGCGACATCGTGTCGCGCCGGTATTGCGACGCGACCTGCCGGGCAACGTCGTTCATGCCGCCGGGCTTGTCGCCATCGGCAGGGCCGTCGAATTGACGCACCGCTTCTGATGAAAAGCGATGCGCGGGGTCGATCTCGTTCATGGAACAATCCGCAAGCTTCCCAAGAGTGATTAGCAAAAGAGAGCTAAGAAACCCTTGAAACAACCTGTGGCTTTGGAAGAGCCTGAACTACCTTTCGAGCGCGGCGAAGTCATTGGCCTCGCCGCGGCAAGTGTCTCCAGCACGGCGACGACCCGCGCTTCCGTCAGGCCGCGCACGTGCCGGAAAATTCCTCCGACGGGTGAGCGAAAAGCGGTGGACGATCCTGAGTTGCCCGCCACGCTGTTCAGAACAGGCGTTCGCGGACGTAGACGGTGTCTCCCGGCAGCAGTGGATCGGAGGTGACCACGCGGCCCGTTATCACCTTGCCGTTGATGTCGCGGGTGATATCGACGCTCTCCTGGTTGGCGCGTGGCGTGAAGCCCCCGGCGATGGCGATGGCCTTCTGCACAGTCAGGCCGGGCACATAGGAATACTGGCCGGCGGCGCCCACCTCACCCATGACGAAGATCGGCCGGTAACGATCGATCTCCACCGAGACGTCAGGGTCGCGCAGGTAGCCCTGCCGCAGTTTATCGGCGATCTCCTTTTCCATCTGCTGCGCGGTGTGGCCACGTGCCGGTATGGCGCCGACGAGCGGGAAGGAGATGTAGCCTGACTGGTCGACGCTGTAGCTATTGGTCAGGCCCTCCTGCTCGAACACGGTGACGCGGACGCGGTCGCCGGCGCCGAGGCGATAGGGCTGGTCGAGGACCTCGTGAAAGGCGGCCGGCGTCGGCCGGTAGCTGGAGCAGCCCGCGAGCAACGATACGGCAAGCAGTGCGCGAAAAAGGGAAGCAGTGCTTTGCATGGCCGGACAGGTACCTTCGACTGGCCGCTGCGGCGTCGCAGCAAACATCTGGGATCGGGTCCGTTATCATCCTGTTAGGGTTAATGGCCGGTAAAGGAGCGCGCCAATGGCGATCAAGCAGACAAGGTTTTGCGATTTTGTCGATTTTTTGCCGTCGCCCGCCGGTAAACCCTAATGAAGCTTACCGTGATCTTAACGGCTGAGTTACCATAGTTATTTACGGTGCATCCGACCAGTTTCGGAGTAGGGATGCATGTCCGTTCAATCCGCGGCCGCAGACGTCGATGTTGATCTCACGCAGTTCTTCGCCAGCCTGGGCCGGAACTGGCTGCGGATTCTGGTCTTCGTTCTCGTGGTAACGGGACTTGCCTTCGCGGCCGTGTCGTTCGCGACCCGGCATTACAAGGCCCAGACGCAGGTGGAGATCGCCCCGCGCGGGTCGGACTACACGCGGCCCGCCGGCAGCAACCCGGACAACGACAAGCCGATCCTCGACGAGCAAGGCATTGCCACCCAGGTCCAGATAATTTCGTCCAACGAAATCCTCAAACAGGTCGCCCAGAAACTCGGCCTGTCGCGATTGCACGAATTCGACGAGACGGTCGACATGTCGGCATTGAACCGGCTGCTGGTCCTGGTCGGGTTGAAGAATGACCCGATGGATGTTCCGGCCGATGAACGTGTTCTGAAGAAAATGCGCGAGAAGTTCAACGTCTACGGCGTTGAAAAGACCAGCATAATTGCCATCGAGTTCTCTTCGGAGGATCCGAAGCTTGCCGCCGCCATCCCCGATGCCATTGCCGCCGCTTATATTGCGGGACAGGGCGCGGCCAAGAGCGAATCGAACACCGCCGCCGCGGACTTCCTGGCACCCGAGATCGCCGACCTGTCCAAGCAGGTCAGGGATGCCGAAGCCAAGGTCGCGGCTTACCGCGCCCAGTCGGACCTCCTGATGGGCGGCGACAATTCCACGCTGGCCACCCAGCAATTGGCCGAGCTGTCGACCGAGTTGTCGCGAGTGCGGGCCAGCCGCGCCTCGGCCGAAGGCACAGCCGAGAGCGTGCGCAAGGCACTGCAGAGCGGCGGATCGCTGGATTCACTGCCGGAAGTGCTGTCTTCCGACCTGATCCAGCGTTTGCGCGGGCGGCAGGTCGAATTGCGCGCCAACATCGCCGATCTGTCGACGACGCTGCTCGACAATCATCCGCGTATTCGCGCGGCCAAATCACAACTGGCCGATCTCGACGCCCAGATCCGCAGCGAAGCGCAGAAGATCATGAAGGGCCTGGCGATGCAGGCCGATGCCGCCAAGGCGCGCGAAAACCAGCTCGTCGCCGACGTCGACACGCTCAAGGCTGCTTCGGCACAGGCCGGCGAGCAGCAGGTCGGTCTCGACGCGCTACAGCGCGACGCCGCCGCCAAGCGCCAGCAGCTCGAACTTTACCTGACCAATTATCGCGAGGCGGCGTCGCGTCGGGATCGCAACTATGTTCCGGTCGACGCTCGCATCACCTCGCCGGCTTTGGTCCCCTCCGAGCCCTACTTCCCCAAGGTCTGGTCGATCGTTGGCGCAGCCGCCGCGGCTTCCCTTCTGCTGGCGGCGGTGTTCACTCTGCTGCGGGAACTCTTCTTCGGCCGGGCCATGCGCCCGGCAAGGGGTGCCCGGCTTGAACCGATCGACGAGGTGGCGATGCCGCCAGCCGCTTGTCAGGACCCATCCACCCGCTCGGAGCCGCCAGTCGCCAACGAGTTCGCCAATCGCGCGGTCGAGGCATCGTGGCCCGAAACGGTCACGGAAACACCGGCGCAGCCGCGGCCCGCCGCCGAGGTCGAGACCGTGGAGGTCCGGCGGCCGCGCTCCGTGCTCGGCGAGATCGACGTCGAAAAGGCCGCCGAGAAGCTCATCGCCAGCGGCGCCGCGCGCGCCATATTCGTTTCCCCCGAGGGCGACGAGGCGGCGGCGTCGGCGGTCCTGGTGGCGCGCGAGGTTTCCGACGCCGGCCTGCGTGTCCTGCTGCTCGACCTCACGGCCTCGGGGGCTGCCTCGCGGCCGATGCTGGACAGCGGGCTTTTCCCCGGCATCACCAATCTGCTGGCGTCGCAGGCGCAGTTCAGCGACGTGATCCATGCCGACCTCTATTCAGACTGCCATGTCATTCCCGTCGGCACCGCCGATCCGGTCCGTGCCATGCGCGCCGCCGACCGGCTGCCGATCATCATGCAGTCGCTGACGACAGCCTATGACCTGGTGGTGGTCGAATGCGGGCCGGCCGATGCGCAAGGCATCGGCCGTCTGGGCAGCGACGCCACCGAGGTGTTCCTGTCCATGCTGGAGGCCGACGACGAGGTGACGCAAGCCGCGGTCAAGCTGATCGAGAGCGGCTATCCCGACCTGACGCTGGTGACGCCGCTCGGGCACGAGCCGCCAGGCAATCCGGTGCCGGGACGGCGTTCAGCGGCCTGAAAGAGCTGCCACTCAAAGGCACCTGGCCTATCCCAGTTCCAGCGTCGTCACGCCGAATATCCTATTGGTGTCGAGCCTTGGCGGCGCGCCTTTGTACATGCGCGTGGTGGTGAAGGTCGGTGAGAAGCCTGCCGCCACGAGCGCCGCGATGAAGTCCACCTTGCTGGCCGGTACGTCGATGTTCAGGTCGCCTCCTTCGCAGGCGCCCGCCAGGCCTTCGAGCAGTTCCAGTGCGATCCGCGTATCGTCGGCGAAGAGCGGGCCGATCTTGAAGCCGTTGCGGCAGGATCGCGCTACCGCATAGCCGGCCGCGCCCCCTGGCGTGATCGCTGCCAGCGCGCGATGCGGCGGCTGCAGCCACTGGAAAGGGGCCGCCTGTCCGGCTGCCGCGAAGTGTGCTTTGCCCACAACGGCTATGCCTCCGCCGTGACCACCGCCATGGCGTGCTGCGCGCCGAACATACCGGCTTCCTGCAGGCCTTGCTACATTTCGGTCAATGGCCGCTACCAGAGCCTGGCCCGCATCCGCACCATGCTGTCGGGCGTGACGACCCCGCTCGCCAATGCCGGCAAGATGCTCGTCACTGTCTGATGTACCGCCTGACCGGGCAGGGCTCAGCGCTTGGCCCGTGGCTCCAGCATCAGCCACTTGATGATGCCCATCGCCGGCAGCACCCAGAGCAGGCCGCTGAGTAGGAAGAACAGGAATTGCACCAGCGCGCCCGATTCCGACAGGCGGGCGACCGCGAAGATCGAGGCGACCAGTGCGTAGATGATGACCAGCGCCAACAGCAGGAACATTCCGATCAGTTTTTTCAGTCGAATGGGCATGGCTTGGCCTCGTTGATGGCTCTCGCTTAGGCCGAACGCGAGGCACGCGCAACCCGCGACACCGGGCGCGACGGCGTGCCGCGCTGCGCGGTCTTGCCAGCGGGAGTGCGATGGTTCACCAATCCGCGACATTCAAACTGCCGGGATATATCCATGGCCGCCATCACTGCCGCCGCGCCCTATCAGGCCCGCGACCGCGACCTCTATAACCGGGCACTCGTACGCGGCTGGCTGTATGTCGTGCTCCTGGTGCTGTTCGCGCTGGTGCTGGTTGGCGGCGCCACGCGGTTGACTGAATCCGGCCTGTCGATCACCGAATGGCAGCCGATCCATGGCGTCATCCCGCCGCTCAACGACGCCGAGTGGCAGGAGGAATTCCAGCGCTATCAGCAGATCCCGCAATACACCGAGCTCAACAAGGGCATGAGCGTCGAAGCGTTCAAGTCGATCTTCTGGTGGGAATGGGCACATCGCCTGCTGGCGCGCAGCGTCGGCCTGGTCTTCGCCTTGCCGCTGCTGGTCTTCTGGGCGGCGCGCCGTATCGAGCGCGGCCTTGGGCCGAAACTGGTCGGCATTCTGTTTCTCGGCGGGCTGCAGGGAGCCATCGGCTGGTGGATGGTGGCCTCCGGCCTAGTCGACCGGGTGTCGGTGAGCCAGTACAGGCTGGCGACGCATCTCACGCTGGCGGCACTGATCTTTACCGCGACCATGGTCGTCGCGCGCGGCCTGGCGCCGCATTCCGAGCCCGCGGCCGATCGCTCGACGCAGCGTCTGGCCGGCTTCATCGTGCTTCTGGCGCTGATCCAGATTTATCTCGGCGGCCTGGTCGCCGGTCTCGACGCCGGCATGAGCTACAACACCTGGCCGCTGATGGACGGCAGGATCATTCCAGGCGATCTGCTCGTCCTCAAGCCGGCGTGGCGCAACTTCTTCGAGAACCCGAAAACGGTGCAGTTCTTTCACCGGCTGGGTGCCTATACGGTCTTTGCCGTCGCGCTCTGGCACATGATCGCCACGCGTCGGCGGCTGCCCGGCTCAACGCATGGGCGACGCGCGACACTGTTGTTTGTTCTGGTGCTGGTCCAGGCTTCGATCGGTATCGGTACGCTGTTGATGCAAGTGCCCCTGCATATGGCCCTGACCCATCAGGCCTTTGCGCTCGTCGTGCTGGGCTTTGCCGCCGCGCATTGGCGCGGGACCAAGGGCGCTTATCCCTTGCCCAACGAGGTTGCTGTCGGACGCTGAGTGCGGCCAGCCACATCCAGAATTCATTCGACTGCGTCGCCCTGAGCATGACAAATCCCTGGTGAGGGAGCCAAGGCAGGTCCGTAACCGATCATGGTCAACAAGCGCTCGCTTCGGCTCTTCCCCGGGATCAGAAACGCGCTCGCACTGCACGGATCGCCGCGGCGATCGACAGTTCGCGGTTCTCCTCGACCGCATTGTCGTCCTCATGGTGCCAGGCCGCGGACAGACAACCATAGGCGATGGCATGGTCCAGTATCGCTGGCGGCGATTGCCGCAGCGTCCGGGAAAAGACCTCGGCCATATGCGCGATCCGCTCCGGGGCGAGGCAAAGTGCGTCGCGGTCGAGCGGGTTGTAGAACATGTTGGCGGCATCAAAACCGGGATCACCGAGCACGCCCTTCGGATCGATCACCAGCCAGCCGCGCGGTCCCCGCAGGATGTTTTCGTGATGCAGGTCGCCATGCAGCGGCCTGATGTCATGCGGATTGGCCAGCAGTCGATCCGCGATGGCGCCGGCCTCGACATAGGGGCTGTCACCACCGATGCCACGATCGGTTGCGGCTTTCTTGAAGAGGCTGGCGAACCGCTCCCTGAGCGGCTGAAGCTCGGACGGGTAGGGGTGATCAGATGGCGAAAACAATTTCGCCATCACATCCGCCGCGATGGCGGTCGCTGCATTGTCGCCTTGTTCGACGAGAACCTGCGACAGAAGTGTCTCCCCGCCATATTCGAGCAGCATGGAATGCCCGTCACGGCCCAGAAGCCGCACCGCGCCTTCGCCGCGCCGCCAGGCAAGGAAATGCTCGCCGCGCAACTCGTCGGCAACGTCGTCGAACGGCTTCAGTGCCTTCACGATGGCTGGTGAGCCGTCCTCGAGCCGCACCTTCCAGATGCAGCTCGAAAAGGTCTCGCCAATGAGTTCGGGTTCGCTGACTTTCCAGCGCGGTGGAAAGGCCGGCGCGTTCGTCACAGACCGAGCATCAGGTCCATGTTCTGGACGGCTGCACCGGAAGCACCCTTGCCGAGATTGTCGTAGACCGCCAGCAGCAGCGCCTGGGCTCTGCTGTCGTTGGCAAAGACATAGACTTTCATGCGGTTGGTGCCGTTGTAGACCTCCGGATCGATGTCAGGCACGCGCTCCAGATGCGCATAGGGAGCCACCTCGACCACACCGCCCTTGATTGCGGCGAAATGGTCCGCAATGGCGGCGTGAAGTTCGGCACCCGTCGGTACGCGGTCGAGGCCACCGAGTTGCAACGGCACAACCGTGATCATGCCTTGCGCGAAATTGCCCACTGCCGGCTGCATGATCGGATCGTGCGACAGCTTCGCATAGGCCTTCAATTCCGGCACGTGCTTGTGCTGCAGGGTCAGGCCATAGGGCAGGAACTCCGAGGCGTCCTCGCCCTTGGCGACGTAGTCCTCGATCATCGGGCGCCCGCCGCCCGAATAACCCGTAATGCCGTTGACCGAGATCGGGAAATTGGCCGGCAGCAGGCCTGCGGCGACCAGTGGCCTGAGCGTCGCGATCGGCCCCTGCGGCCAGCAGCCGGGATTGGCGACGCGCTTGGCCGTGGCGATCTTCTTCGCCTGCTCCTTGTCCAATTCGGCGAAGCCATATTCCCAGCCTTCGGCCACGCGATGCGCCGTCGACGCATCGATGACCTTGGTGGTGTCGTTGGCGATCAGCGAGACGCTTTCCCTGGCCGCATCGTCGGGCAAGCACAGGATCGCGACATCGGCGGCGTTGAGGAATTCGGCGCGCGCGGCCGTTTCCTTACGGCGCTCGACCGGAATGGAAATGATCTCCAGATCGCCGCGCTCGGCAAGCAGCGCCCGGATCTGGAGGCCGGTGGTGCCGTGCTCGCCGTCGATGAAGATTTTCGGTTTCATTGCTGATCAAATTCCCTGAGGACTATATGCCGTTGCCATGATTGACCGCGGCGCCATTGTGGTCGCCGCTGTTCAGCTCATCGAGCCGGGCCTTTCGCTCCGCCAGCAGGCCGAGATACTGCATGGCCACCATCGAACCGGCGATCGCCGTTATATCGGCGTGATCATAGGCCGGCGCAACCTCCACGACATCGGCACCGACAATATCGACCTGGTTGAGCTGACGCAGAGTCGAAAGGATCTTCGCTGACGACGGTCCCCCAGAAACCGGTGTGCCGGTTCCCGGCGCATAGGCCGGATCGAGGCAGTCGATGTCGAAGGTCAGATAGGTCTTCCTGCCCCCGGTGCGATCAACGATGGCGTAGGCGATGTCGGAGGCGCGCATTTCCTCGATTTCATGACCATGCAGGATCTTGATGCCGAACGTGTCGGGCGCATGGGTGCGGATGCCGATCTGGATCGAGCGGTCGGGATCGATGATGCCTTCCTTGACCGCGCGGCCGACGAAGGACCCATGATCGATGCGCTTGCCGTCATCGGGCCATGTGTCCTGGTGGGCGTCGAACTGCACCAAGGCGAGCGGCCCGTGGATGGCGGCGTGCGCCTTGAGCAGCGGCCAGGTGACGAAATGGTCGCCGCCGAGCGTCAGCAGGAAGGCGCCGGATTTCAGGATCTTGGCCGCCTCGCGCTCGATCGTGCCGGGCGTCTTCTGATGGTTCCCCGAATCGAGCAGGCAGTCGCCATAATCGACCACGGCGAGGTGCTCGAACAGATCGCGTGAAAACGGGTATTGCGGGTCGTTGTCGAGGATCGCCGAGGCGCGGCGGATCGCCTGCGGCCCGAACCGGGCGCCCGGCCGGTTGGTGACGGCGGCGTCGAAGGGAATGCCCCACACCACCGCATCCGCGCCCCTCACGTCCTTGGTGTATTTGCGCCGCATGAAAGACAGCGCGCCGGAATAGGTCGGCTCAAGGGCGCCACCCGTTTTGGAGCGGGTGGTGAAGGCATGGTCGATGTTCTTGGTCGCCATTACTGGTCCTCGTTTTCATCGGGGTGCAACAACTACAAAACCGGCATGGAAGATGCCAGTCACAGCTTGGGGAGACGAAACCGTGCCGCCCGGGTGCCACGGCAAGACAGGATTTGTATCATCATGACGCAGACCGCGTTTCTTAATCCGTCGGATGCCGTGGTGTCGACCCACGCCGGCACGATCGCCGGCGATCGCTTCCAGGTTCTCGATTCGTGGCGCGGCATCTGCGCGTTGCTGGTGGCGCTGTTTCATTTCCCGACCGCCTCGACGATCTCGCAGAGCAGCTTTATCGGTTCGTCCTATCTTTTCGTCGATTTCTTCTTTGTCCTTTCCGGCTTTGTCATCGCCTCGAGCTATGCCAATCGGCTGGGCCGGCCGGGAGAGGTTACCCGCTTTGCGCTGGTCCGTTTCGGCCGCATCTACCCGCTGCATCTGGTCATGCTTGCCGCCTTTGCCGCCTTCGAGCTGTTGCGGCTGGTGCTGCCGCAATTGCATGGCACGGGGGCAGCTCCCTTCACCTGCGGCTTCGACCTCAAGAGCTTGGCTGCCAATCTCCTTTTGCTGCAAGGTGTCGGCTTCGAGGATCGGTTGACGTGGAACGCGCCAAGCTGGAGCATTTCGGCCGGGTTTTTTGCCTGTCTCCTGTTTGCCGGCGTGGTCTTCGTCGCCGGCGCGCGCGCCTGGATATGGTTCGTCGCCGCCGCCGTCATCGCGCCGCTGTTCCTGCTCGGCTTCTCCACGCATCATATGGATGTGTCCTATGATTTCGGCTTCATCCGCTGCCTCTACGGCTTCTCGCTCGGCGCCCTGTTGGCCTGGTTTCAGCATGATTCCATTGCAGGGGCGCGACAGGTTTTGCTCGCAAACGGCCCGCGGATGAGCTGGACCCTTGCCGAAATCGTCATGGTGGCCGTCATCGTTCTCTTTATCTCGCTGGCGGGCGACAACGACGCCGGCATTGCCGCGCCCCTGGTGTTCGCCCTGGCGCTGTTTCTCTTCGCCCATGAAGGCGGCTGGATCAGCGCGTTGCTCAGGACGCCGTTCATGCTGACCCTCGGCGCGTTGTCCTATTCGATCTACATGGTCCACATCTTCATCCAGGCGCGCCTGATCAATGCCGCCGGGATCGTCGAGCGCAAACTCGGCCTCGGCTTGATTGGCGACATAGTACTGCGTGGCGAGCCCGCGACCGGCTTTGGCGCCGGATGGACAGGGACTGTGGCGATCGTCGTCATGCTCGCCGCCACCATCGCCGTGTCATGGGTCACATGGCGCCTGGTCGAAATGCCTGCAATGGCTTGGTTCCGCCGGCTGTCGAAGCGCATCTGACCCACATCGCCGGCCAACCGCTACAGCATGTCCCCCAAAAGTGACTTTCGGTTTTGGGGAAGACGACATGTGTAAAAACAAGGATCCAAATCCGTTTCGACGCGACGCGCTTTAGCCGGCTTCGTTCACCTGGATGTCACCGGTGTCGCCTATCCCCGGCTCGCAAGGAGCGATTCTCGATGCGGACGATCTCGCTGAGCCTTCTGCTTTCCACCGCGCTGGCGGCCGCCTCCGGTCAGGCCTTCGCCGGCGAAACTCGCGCCAGGCAGATCCTCGACCGCTTCGAACATGCCAACCAGTGGCGCGACCATGTCATGGTGGCTGCCCATCGCGCCGGCAGCATGCAGGCCGGCAAGACGCTCTATGCGGAAAACTCGCTTGCGGCCGTGGAAGGCTCGATCGCGATCGGCGCCGAAATTGTCGAGGTCGATATCCGGCGCTCGAAGGACGGCGAGTTCATCGTCATGCATGACAGCTGGCTGGACCGCACGACCACCTGCAAGGGCGAGGTCCTCAACTACACGCTGGCCGAACTGAAGAGATGCCGGCTGGTGATCGAGGGCACCCATGCCGTCACCAACGAGACCGTCTCGACGTTGCGCGAGATGCTGATGGCGACAAGGGACAGGATCCTCATCAATCTCGACAACAAGCTCGAAGTCGGCGACCTCCCGGGCATGATCGCGGTGGCTCGGGATCTCGGCATGGCCGAACAAGTCATCGTCAAGGAAAACCTGTGGAACCAGAACAGGATCACCACGGTGAGGACCGCCATGGCCGCGGCAGGCGATGGCTTCCAGTTCATGCCGATCATCGCCGATGACGCGGTGCATGATGCCGGCTTCGCCTCGACGGTCGACCATGCTTTCGCGCCGCGCGCGATCGAGCTGATCAACTGGAGGGCGGGCGCCGACACGTTGACCGAAACCGGCGGGGCGCTGTTCAGCACCCGCATGCGCGCCGAGGCGGTGAGGGGCGACTGGCATATCTGGGCCGACACCTACGCCATCGTCAACAAACCGGGCGGCTTCCTCGCTGGCGGCCGTGGTGATGAACTGGCGGTCCAGGCCAGCCTGCCGCGCGAAGCCTGGGGCTTCTGGGTCGATCGCGGCGCCACCATCATCCAGACTGACGAGCCGAAGGCCGCGGTCGGCTGGCTGGCGGCGAATGGTTATCGCGTGTCTTATGCCGAGGACAAGCTGCCGACAGAACCGGCGCATACAGCCAGCATCAATTAGGAGTGGCGGCTGAAGCTGCCGCTCTCCCTCTCTCCTGAGTTGCCCGGCAGGTCGGAGGGGCGCTGTCCCACACCTGTCGATCAATCAAATCTGTAGCCCAAAAGCAAAAAAGGCCGCCCGGAGGCGGCCTTTTTCGATATCGGAGTTCGAAACGCCTAGCGCTTCGAGAACTGGAAGGAGCGACGGGCCTTGGCCTTACCGTACTTCTTGCGCTCGACGACGCGGCTGTCGCGGGTCAGGAAGCCGCCCTTCTTGAGCACGGCGCGCAGCGCCGGCTCATAGTAGGTCAGCGCCTTGGAGATGCCGTGACGCACGGCACCGGCCTGGCCGGACAAGCCGCCGCCGACGACGGTGGCGACGATGTCGTACTGGCCCGAACGGTTGGAGGCGATGATCGGCTGGTTGAGGATCATCTGCAGGACCGGACGCGCGAAATAGGTCGCGAATTCCTTGTCATTGACGACGATCTTGCCGGAACCCGGCTTCACCCAGACGCGCGCGATGGCGTTCTTGCGCTTGCCGGTGGCATAGGCGCGGCCCGACTTGTCGAGCTTCTGGACGTGGACGGGAGCCGCGGCCTGCGTGTTCGTGTTGCCGGTGGCGGCGCCCAGTTCTGCGAGCGAGGAAAGCTCAGCCATCTTATGCGACCTTCTTGTTCTTGGAATTCAGCTTGGCCACGTCGAGGACTTCTGGCTGCTGGGCGACATGCGGATGCTCCGCGCCTGCATAAACGCGCAGGTTCTTCATCTGGCGACGGCCGAGCGGACCACGCGGAACCATGCGCTCAACGGCCTTCTCGACGACACGCTCGGGGAAACGGCCCTCGAGCAGCTGGCGCGCGGTGCGCTCCTTGATGCCGCCGGGGTGGCCGGTGTGCCAGTAATAGACCTTGTCGGTGAACTTCTTGCCGGTCAACACCACCTTGTCGGCATTGATGACGATGACATTGTCGCCGTCGTCGACATGCGGGGTGAAGGTCGGCTTGTGCTTGCCGCGAAGATGATTGGCGATGACAGTGGCAAGACGGCCGACGACGAGACCCTCGGCGTCGATCAGGATCCACTTCTTCACCACATCCGCAGGCTTCTGCGAAAAGGTTGTCATGTTTTCTGCTCTCGGTTTGACCTTCACGGGGAAGGCGTTTCTTGTTGCTTGGATTGGCGAAAGACGTTTGTCCCCCAGCCAATAAACAAAACGGCGGCCTTCGCGGGCCGCTGCTTCGTGAGGGCTTATAGGCGAGGGCAGTGGTTGCGTCAAGGCAGTGGGAAAGCCCTGCCGCGCAGAAAATGCTGTAGAAACAATATGTTGGTGGAGAGGTATTATTTTACCACATCTATGGCGCGCTGCGGCGGGATCGAATAGGTGCCCGTGGCATGCGCGATCGTGTGTCCATCCGGGCCGGCGACGATGTCGATGTCGAACACCATCAGGCTCTTTCCGAGCTTCAGGATGCGGCAATGACCATCGATCGGCCCGGCCTCGGCCTTGCGGACGAAGTTGATGTCGAGGTTGACGGTAACAGAAAGCGCGTCCGGCCCGGCGTGGGAAAGCACACAGACATATCCGCCAATGTCGGCCAGCGTGAACAGCGACGGACCGGATACAGTTCCGCCAGGACGCAGGTGCCGCTCGCCGGCGTTGAGCCGCACAATGCAGCCGCCTGGGAACACGTCGATCGCCTCGTAATATTTGAACTGTTCGTTGAGTTGGGGATAGACGGTCTCCATCAGCACATTGACTTGCGCTGCGGTCAGCACGGGCTTGAGATTGTTCTGGGCGGGCATGTCGGCCTCTCGTTTTGTGCCAGGCTTGTATGAACGCAGCGCGGCATTTCTGGCAACACCTTCATCCCGGCGCAAGCGATCCTGGCGCAAGCAATGGGTGTTGGACGAAAGCCGATCCGATATTAGATACTGTGCCAGCACGACCGGAATCGCGGAGACCTTAGCCATGGCCGAAATCCTTGCCATCAAGCCTGCTGCCGCCGACGAGGGCCCGGTCACGACGAGGCTGGATAACGGCGTGCTGCGC
The DNA here is from genome assembly GCF_037179605.1 of Mesorhizobium salmacidum (SeqCode). NCBI lineage: Bacteria > Pseudomonadati > Pseudomonadota > Alphaproteobacteria > Hyphomicrobiales > Phyllobacteriaceae > Mesorhizobium > Mesorhizobium salmacidum (SeqCode). The sequence continues at coordinate 189,351 of NZ_JAPYKS010000010.1, read as the reverse complement.
CTGACGCTCGCCAATCCGCCCGCCAACGCCCTGTCGCTGGCTGTGATGGCGGCGCTGACGGCGGAACTCGACCGCGCCAAGGCCGACAAAGCCGTTCGCGTCATCGTGCTGTCGGCGGCCGGCAAGGTGTTTTGCGCCGGCCACGACCTCAAGGAAATGACCGCGCGGCGCGCCGAGGCCGATCACGGCAAGGCCTTCTTCGAAGAGACGTTTGCCGCTTGCGCGACGCTGATGCAGACCATCGTGAGCCATCCCCTGCCTGTCATCGCCGAGGTCGACGGCCTGGCGACAGCCGCCGGCCTGCAACTGGTCGCCAGTTGCGACCTTGCGATCGCCTCGCATGAGGCGACCTTCTGCACGCCGGGCGTCAATATCGGCCTGTTCTGTTCGACGCCGATGGTGGCGCTGTCGCGCAACGTCTCGCGCAAGCAGGCGATGGAGATGCTCTTGACCGGCGAGACGATCGACGCCGCAACGGCGAAGGAATTCGGCCTCGTCAACCGCGTCGTGCCGCGCGAGTACCTGAATCAGATTGTAACCAAATACGCCCAAACCATTGCTTCCAAATCCTCCTTGGTGGTGAAGACCGGCAAGGAAGCTTTTTACGCTCAGGCCGAGATGGGCTTGGCGGATGCCTACGCCTATACCGGCCGCGTCATGGTCGAGAACATGCTGGCGCGGGACGCGGAAGAGGGCATTGGTGCTTTCATCGGCAAGCGCAAGCCGAAATGGACGGACGAATAGGACGAGGATCATGGAACCGCGCATCTCCATCATCACCATCGCCACCGACAATTTGGATCTTGCCGTGCGTTTCTACGAGGCGATGGGTCTTAAGCGCCACACGGGCATCACCGACGGTGTCGCCTTTTTCCAGATGGGCGGCGCCATCCTCGGTCTATTCCCGCGCGCCAGCGCCGAGGAGGATTCGGGCATCACCTTCGCCCAGGCGCCCTCGGCCGTCTATCTCGCCTACAACACCCGCTCGGACGCCGAAGTCGACGAGGTGCTCGCCATGGCCGAGAAGGCCGGCGGGCGTATCGTCAAGCCGGCCGGCCGTGCCTTCTGGGGCGGCTGGTATGGGTACTTCGCCGATGCAGACGGGCATGTTTGGGAAGTGGCGCACAATCCGGCCTTCCCGATCGCGGAAGACGGCACGATTTCGCTGCCTGATTGATGGCTTATCGCAAGCAGCTGACACGGCTCAAGGCACCGTATCTCAAGCGCATTCTGCTCGACCCGGAGCGCGTGACGGACTGGGAGAAATACCCTTGGAACCTGCCGCTGTTTCGCGGCCACGGGTTCGAACTCGAATTCGCCACACCCATCACCATCATCGTCGGCGAGAACGGCACCGGCAAATCCACGCTGCTCGAGGCGATCGGCGCGCTGGCCGGCTATGACGAGGCCGGCGGCGGCAAGGGCTACCGTCCGGTCGACCACTCCAGTGCCATCGACAAGAGTGGAGCGGCACTGGCGAACACATTCCGTGGCCACTGGTTGCCAAAAGTCACCGCCGGCTGGTTCTTTCGCGCCGAATCCTTCTATTCCGTGGCCCGCTACCTCGACCAGGCCGCGCTGGAGGACCCGTTCAAGCCACCACCGCCGGATTTCCTGTCCTGGTCGCATGGCGAAGGCTTCATCCGCTTCTTCGAGGAGCGCTGCCGCAGGCAAGGCATCTATATTCTCGACGAGCCCGAAAGCGCGCTTTCACCGACGCGCCAGATTGAATTGCTGAAGATGCTTCGGCGCATGGACCAGTCGGGCACAGCGCAAGTGATCATGGCGACCCATTCGCCGCTGCTGATGGCCTGTCCCGGCGCGCAACTGTTCCGCATCAGCCGCTTCGGGCTCGAGCCCTCTGATTTTCGTGATACGGACCACTTCCGCATGCTGCGCGATTTCAGCAATGACCCGGATGGTTTTCTCGCTGAGGCGTTGTATGAGGACGAGGCATGAACCACGATAGCTACGACAACACCTATATCGGCGGCATCCTCAATGCGGTGAAGACCGTCGCCATGGTCGGCGCGTCGGCCAATGATGTCAGGCCGAGCTATTTCGTGCTGAAATATCTGCTGGCCAAGGGGTTTTCGGTGTTCCCGATCAATCCCGGCCAGGCCGGCAAGGAAATCCTCGGCCGGATGACCTATGCCAGGCTGGCCGACATCCCGGAGCCGATCGACATGGTCGACATTTTCCGCAATGCAGCCGCGGTTCCCGGTATCGTCGACGAAGTGCTGGCGCTCGATCCCCTGCCGAAAGTCATCTGGATGCAGCTTGGGGTGCGCCATGACGAGGCAGCCGCCCGCGCCGAAGCCGCCGGCATCAAGGTGGTGATGAACCGCTGCCCCAAGATCGAATATGGCAAGCTCTCCGGCGAGATCGGCTGGACCGGTGTCAATTCCGGCGTGCTGTCGTCGAAAAAGCCGCTGATGCGACAAGGATTCCAGAGTTTTGGCGTCCGTCAGAAGTGACGTGATCCGGGATCGCTTTTTCGCAAAAGATTCCAGTCAACTGCCGGTGCGCAAAATTTTTTCGGGAAGCCATTAAGTTTCCCGTGCGTTCATCGCAGATCGCACGCCGAAAGGTATTTTCTTCTTTGCATTCCAGGCCGCGCTTCGCCAAGAATGCCCCGCCAATTAAAAGTTTCAAAGGGAGGTTTCAGTGACCCGTTCGCCCGGTTTCAACACGCTCGCGGTCCACGCCGGCGCCAAGCCCGATCCGGCCACCGGCGCGCGCGCCACGCCGATCTACCAGACGACCTCCTTCGTCTTCGATGACGCCGACCACGCAGCTTCGCTGTTCGGGCTGAAGGCGTTCGGCAACATCTACACCCGTATCATGAATCCCACCCAGGCAGTGCTCGAAGAGCGCGTCGCGGCTCTCGAGGGCGGCACGGCTGCGCTTGCGGTTGCATCCGGCCATGCCGCGCAGGTCATCGTGTTCCACAATCTGATGCAGCCCGGCGACAATTTCGTCGCCGCCAACAAGCTTTACGGTGGTTCGATCAACCAGTTCGGCCATGCCTTCAAGAATTATGGCTGGGAGGTACGCTGGGCCGACACCAATGATCTCTCGACCTTCGAGAACCAGATCGACGACAGGACCAGGGCGATCTTCATCGAGAGCCTGGCCAATCCGGGCGGCACCTTCGTCGATATCGAGAAGATCGGCGACATCGCCCGCAAGCATGGCCTGCCGCTGATCGTCGACAACACGCTGGCCTCGCCCTACCTCATCCGTCCGATCGAGCACGGCGCCGATATCGTCGTCCATTCGCTGACCAAGTTCATGGGCGGCCACGGCAACTCGATCGGCGGCGTCATTGTCGACGGCGGCACCTTCGACTGGTCGAAGTCGGGCAAGTACCCGATGCTGTCGGAACCGCGCCCCGAATATGGCGGCCTCGTGCTGCACGAAACCTTTGGCAATTTCGCTTTCGCCATCGCCGCCCGCGTGCTCGGCCTGCGCGATCTCGGCCCGGCGATCTCGCCGTTCAATGCCTTCCTTATCCTCACCGGCCTCGAAACCTTGCCGCTGCGCATGCAGCGGCACTGCGACAACGCGATCACGGTCGCCGGCTGGCTGTCCAACCACCCCAAGGTCGCCTGGGTGAACTATCCCGGCCTGCCCAGCGACAAGAACAATGCATTGCAGAAGAAATACTCGCCTGAAGGCGCCGGCGCCGTCTTCACCTTCGGCCTCAAGGGCGGCTACGAGGCCGGCATCAAGTTCGTCGAAGCACTCGAGCTCTTCTCGCATCTGGCCAATGTCGGCGACACCAAGTCGCTGGTCATCCACCCGGCATCGACCACGCACCGCCAGCTTTCCGACGAGCAGAAGGTCAAGGCGGGCGCTGGCCCGGACACTGTGCGGCTGTCCATCGGCATCGAGGATGTCACCGACATCGTCGCCGACCTCGAACAGGCACTCGCCAAGGTCTGACCTGATATGACCGCGCTTCTTTCCGTCGACACCAAAAGCGTCGAGCCCGAATCCGGCGCGCCCGCGCCGGATCGCCTGATCTCGGGCGATCCGAAATTCCGCACCTGGAACATCGAGGAGCGCGACGGCGGCCTCTACGCCGGCATCTGGGAATCGACCCCTGGCAAATGGCGCATCGTCTATGACGAATGGGAATTCTGCCACATTCTCTCAGGCGTCTCGGTGATAGCGGAAGAGGGTGGGGAAGCGCGCATCGTCAAGGCCGGCGACAGCTTCGTGCTGCGGCCGGGCTTCAGGGGAAGCTGGGAAGTGCTTGAGACGACTCGCAAGGAGTATGTGATCAAGCTTTGATCATCTTGCCGCCGGATATTCTCCGGCTGCTGGGCCACGGCGTCAGCCATGCAGCCGAGCAGAATCGTCACGGCGAGCGCGATCGCGCCTCTCGAAAAGCCCCAGCCCACCACGGTCAGAAGCGCACGGAGAGCGCCTCCAGCCCATGGAAGTGGTACGTGTCGCGGAAGCGGGGCTGTTCGGCAAGATGCACTTGCGGGTGCCGCTCGAACAAAGTCTTCAGCGAAACCTGCAGTTCGAGGCGGGCGAGCGGCGCGCCGATGCAGAAATGGATACCGGCGCCGAAAGACACATTCTTCTGGTCGGTGCGCTCCTGCCGGAAGGCCTGCGGTTCGGCAAAGGCGTGCGGGTCATGATTGGCCATGCCAAGCAAAAGTCCGATCGTCTGGCCCGGCCGCACGACGATGCCGGGCGCGATTTCGATCTCCTCATAGGCATAGCGCATGAACATGTGCAGCGGCGCGTCGAAGCGCAGGCATTCCTCGACCGTCGCTGCTGTCGCTTCCGGTGAGGTGAAGAAGCGGCGCGGGTCGCCGCCTTGCGCCAGGATGGAATGGACGGCATTGCCGGTTTGGTGCACGGTCGCTTCATGGCCGGCGTTGAGCAACAGGATGGCCGAGGAGACCAGTTCGTCCTCGGACAGTTTCTGGCCGTCTTCCTGGGCCGAGATCAGCAGCGACAGCAAGTCATCGCCCGGCTTCTTGCGCCGCTCGGTCACGTAGCCACGCAGGAAGTCGGAGAATTCGCCCGCGGCACGGTTGGCCGTGTCCTCGGTCTCGCGCGTGCGGCCATGGATATACATGGCGACCATCCGATGCGACCAGTCGAGCAGTTGCGGGCCTATCTCCACCGGCACGCCGAGCATTTCGGCGATGATGGTGATCGGCAGCGGGGAGGCGAAGGCCGGCAGGAGGTCAACGGCCTTGCCAGGTTCGAAACGATCGATCAATTCGTTGGCGAGTGCCTCGACACGCGGCCGCAACCGTTCGACCTGACGCGAGACGAAGGCACGGTTGACCAATGTCCGCAGCCGCGTGTGCACCGGCGGCTCCAGTTCCAGCATCGAGTTGGCTTCGATGCCGTCAAATGCCTTGAGATGGGTCCTGTCTTGGCCGACACCACGGCTGTCTGGGATGCCGGCCGGGTTCTGGCGGCCGAAACGGCGGTCGCGCAGCAGTCTGTTGACATCGCCAAAGCCGCCAAAACACCAGAAGCCGAACTCTTCCCAGAAAAATGCATTCGACGCGTCGTGCAGGAAGCCATAGGCCTCGTACGGGTTCAGGAAGAAAGCCGGTTCGCGCGGGTCGAGCCTGAGCCGGCGAGCGGCTGGATCAAAGGCCAGATACGGGAGCGTCGATTTGGTCATGCCAGACCCATAGCGCGGCTTGCCAGCCCGGTTCCAGACCGTATGTTGCGTCCGACAGCCCGATGCATTGAGCCAGCCATAGGGTTGCGGAAAGTCTGAACGGATGAATGTGATCGTTGTCGGCGCGGGTATCGCCGGTCTCTCCACGGCGTGGTCGCTGGTCAAGGCGGGCCACGCCGTGTCGATCGTCGAGCAGGGGACGATTCCCAATCCGCTGGCGGCATCGGGCGACCATCACCGTATCATCCGCCGCGCCTACCGCGCTGGAACCGGCTATGGGCGGCTGATCACCGAAGCCTATGAGGCCTGGGACGAGATGTGGGCCGATCTCGGCGAGAACCACCTCGACGCGCGCGGATTCGTCTGCGTTTCGCGCGAACCCGGCGATGAGGCCGAGGAATACCGCGAGGGCCTGGAAGAGGGGAATTTCCCTTTCGAACTGCTGGAGCCGGACGCTGCCGTGAAGCGCTGGCCGTTCCTTGAGGCCGGCTCGTTCCGCTATGCCTATTTCTCCAGGGAAGGCGGCGCGCTGCATTGCCGCGGAATAGCGGCGGGGCTCGCCAACTGGCTGCGCGCCAACGGAGCCAACGTCTACGAGCACAGCAAGGTGACGGAGATCGATGCCGAGGCCGGCCATATCGTGCTGGAAAGCGGCGAGACGATGCAGGCAGACCGCATCGTCGTTGCCGCCGGCGCCTGGGTGCTGAAGCTATTCCCCGAACTCGGCGGCGAATTGAAGACCTTTCGCACCGCGCTCGCCTATGTCGAACCCCCCGCCGACCTCAAGGCGGCCTGGGAGGCGGCGCCCGTCATTCTCGATGTCGGCGGCAAGACCGACGGCTACATGATCCCGCCCACCCGCGGCGCCGGCATGAAATTCGGCTCAGGCCTGCACAAGGTGCCGACCAGCGACGCCGACTGGAATCGCGAGCCGGTGCCGGGCGAGGGCGAGGCGATCCGCAACCTGTTTTCGCCGCCGATCGCCCGGATCGAGGAGTACAAGGTGACCGAAGTGGTTACCTGCGCCTACACCTTCACGTCAGACGAGAAATTCTTGGCGCATGAGACAGGCAAGTGCCTGGTCGTCTCCGCGTGCTCGGGCCACGGCTACAAATTTGGCGCCGCCGTCGGGCGCCGTGTTGGGAAAGCTGTCGGCGACGGCGATGTCACCAGCCTGAAAGCTTGGCTGCGGGCCGAGGTGGCCTAGGCTCAGTCCCGGCAATGCCTCGGTATATGCACGCGGCGCCACCCCGATGACCCTTCACGCACCAGCACGCGCCGCGGGACGGTCTGGTAGGCGCCGGGAATATCGATGACGCGCCTTTGCTCGGGCCGCACCAGCACCTCCTCGGCGATGCTGTCATATTGCGCCGGAACGACGACGCGCCGCGTTCGCTCGGGCTGGATCACCACCGTCTCGGCGACGCGTTCGTAGCGTGCCTTGTGCCAGACCTTGCACAGCACCCGGCGGCCATGGATGACGCGCCATTCCCAGGAGTAGCCGCCGCCATCGACCCTGACGGTGCGGTAGATGGTCCGGGTGATTGCCGGGACCACTTCATATTGAACTTGTGCCGGAACAGTCATCACCACACGCTCGCGGGTGCCATAGATCGGCGGATCATAGTCGACGATCTGCTGGCCGGGAGGGCTGACCATGATGTCTTCGTAGACGGTGTCGTAAACGGCCGGTGTGCGGACGGGCTCGTAGCATTCGACGGCGCGGCCGCCTGCCGCCGTTTGCGAAATCGAGCCGAGCAGGGTCAGCCCGGCAATGGCGAAGCATGCGGTTTTCCCTGACATGACACTCCCCCGTTTGAACTCTATTGCATGGTGCATGGCGCCCAAAAGTGAACCTCGGTTTTGGGGCAACGACATGCATAAAAACAAAGCCGCAAGTTCAACGTTGAATTGTAGGGGAGGCCGTTGCGGAGAAAAGCGGTTTCGGCGCATTTCGTTAAGTGACGAGGTTAAGAAACTGCTACCTGGCGGGGGCCGGCTCGGTATTTCGGGTCGGTGTGGCATCAGCTGCTGCTAATCCTTGCCCGGAAGCTTGATTCGACTTACCCAGATGGCTAGGACGGGTCGGCCTTGCACAAGGATGAGCCGGCATCCTATTTACATCTTGACGATCCAGAACCGATTCTGCCCGAGCTGCCAGCCTGTCCGGCGCCGGAATCCCACCGCGAGACAAGAGATAACTGATGAAGAATCCCGTCGAAACCTACATGAACCTCGTTCCGATGGTGGTCGAACAGACCAATCGCGGCGAGCGGGCCTACGACATTTTCTCGCGCCTCCTCAAGGAGCGCATCATTTTCATCACCGGTCCGGTCGAGGACGGCATGGCGACGCTGGTCTGCGCGCAGCTCCTGTTCCTGGAAGCTGAGAACCCGAAGAAGGAAATCAACCTCTACATCAATTCGCCGGGTGGCGTCGTCACCTCGGGCATGGCGATCTACGACACCATGCAGTTCATCAAGCCGGCCGTGTCGACGCTGTGCATCGGCCAGGCGGCCTCGATGGGCTCGCTGCTGCTGACCGCAGGTCACAAGGACATGCGTTTCGCGACGCCGAACGCCCGCATCATGGTTCACCAGCCGTCCGGCGGCTTCCAGGGCCAGGCATCCGATATCGAGCGTCACGCCCAGGACATCATCAAACTGAAGCGTCGTCTCAACGAGGTCTATGTCAAGCACACCGGCAAGAGCTATGACGAGATCGAGAAGACGCTCGACCGCGACCATTTCATGACCGCCGACGAGGCCAAGGATTTCGGCCTGATCGACAAGGTCATTTCGTCGCGCGAGGCTGCCGAGGGGGCGTTGGCATAAAGGCTAGTTGGCAGTTGGATGGCACCATCACGCGCTTTTGGCCCGTCTTGCGTCATTTCGGCCACAATTGGCTGTTCCCTCGGAGGTCGGGATTGCCTACGTTAAGGCTATGTTGATTTTCGACGGCTTAGCTTTGCGTGGGGAAGCTGCGAATCATTGCCACACGGAATACGTTGCGGGAGCCGGAAGACTGGCGGCGGCGGATTCCCGCGATAAATAGAGTATGCGCCCTTTCAGCCAGACCATCGGCGGGCGGCCATGAAAGGACATGAAAATGAGCAAGGTCGGCAACAACAGCGGTGATTCCAAGAACACGCTCTATTGCTCGTTTTGCGGCAAAAGCCAGCACGAGGTGCGCAAGCTGATCGCCGGCCCAACGGTGTTCATCTGCGACGAGTGCGTCGAGCTGTGCATGGACATCATCCGCGAGGAGAACAAGACCTCGATGGTGAAGTCGCGCGAGGGCGTGCCGACCCCGCAGGAGATCCTCAAGGTTCTCGACGACTACGTCATCGGCCAGCCCTACGCCAAGCGCGTGCTGTCGGTGGCGGTCCACAACCACTACAAGCGCCTGGCGCATGCCGGCAAGAACAACGACGTCGAGCTGGCCAAGTCCAACATCCTGCTCATCGGCCCGACCGGCTGCGGCAAGACGCTGCTCGCACAGACGCTGGCCCGCATCATCGACGTGCCCTTCACCATGGCGGACGCCACGACGCTGACCGAGGCCGGTTACGTCGGCGAGGACGTCGAGAACATCATCCTGAAGCTGTTGCAGTCGGCCGACTACAATGTCGAGCGCGCCCAGCGCGGCATCGTCTACATCGACGAAATCGACAAGATTTCGCGCAAGTCCGACAATCCGTCGATCACCCGCGACGTGTCGGGCGAGGGCGTGCAGCAGGCGCTGCTCAAGATCATGGAAGGCACGGTCGCCTCCGTGCCGCCGCAGGGCGGCCGCAAGCACCCGCAGCAGGAATTCCTGCAAGTCGACACCGCCAACATCCTGTTCATCTGCGGCGGCGCCTTCGCCGGGCTGGACAAGATCATCTCGGACCGTGGCAGGAAAACCTCGATCGGTTTCGGCGCCATCGTCGCGTCGCCGGAGGATCGCCGCACTGGTGACGTTTTCCGCCTGGTCGAGCCCGAGGATCTGTTGAAATTCGGCCTCATTCCGGAATTCGTCGGTCGTCTGCCGGTCCTGGCGACGCTCGAAGATCTCGACGAGCCGGCATTGATCCAGATCCTGACCGAGCCGAAGAACGCGCTGGTCAAGCAGTATCAGCGCCTGTTCGAGATGGAAAATGTCGACCTGACCTTCCACGAGAACGCGCTTTCGGCGATCGCCAAGCGCGCCATTGAGCGCAAGACCGGCGCGCGCGGCCTGCGTTCGATCATGGAAGCGATCCTGCTCGACACGATGTTCGAACTGCCCGCGCTCGAAGGCGTGCGCGAGGTGGTGATTTCGGAAGAGGTGGTGACCGGCAGCGCCCGGCCGCTCTACATCTATTCCGAACAGAAGGAAAAGAAGGGCAATGTCAGCGCCTGATATGGCACTTGGCCCTATATTTTTGTGGAACGGCGCCCATGCGGCGCCGTTTTGCTGTGAGGAACCGGCACACCTTCGCGATGGAATGGATTGCGGACCATGTTAACTCTTGATCTTTGGCCCGCCTGCCTCCACCTAACACGAGAAGGCCGAGGTGCCCGATTTCTGTGCTGTAAAACTCCCGTCATAAACGGTGGTAGGCGGAACGATCCCCGGTCGTTAATATGAGATTCGCGGTTGGCCTGATGGTGGCCGCGACATGAAAGGTTGGACAATGGCCAAAATATCCAAGGCTCCCAGCGACGGCGTCTTCGCAGTCCTCCCGCTGCGCGACATCGTGGTGTTCCCGCACATGATCGTTCCGCTCTTCGTCGGGCGTGAAAAGTCGATCAAGGCGCTGGAAGAGGTGATGGGTCAGGAAAAGCAGATCCTGCTTGCCACCCAGATGAATGCCGCCGATGACGATCCCGAGCCCGATGCGATCTTCGACATCGGCACGCTCGCCAATGTGCTGCAATTGCTGAAGCTGCCCGACGGCACCGTCAAGGTTCTGGTCGAGGGCGCTTCGCGTGCGAAAATCGTCTCCTTCACCGACCGTCCCGACTTCCACGAGGCCAAGGCCGCGGCGCTGGTCGAGCCGGAAGAGGAAGAGGTCGAAGTCGAGGCCCTGGCCCGCTCGGTCGTCACCGACTTCGAGAACTACGTCAAGCTGAACAAGAAGATCTCGCCCGAAGTGGTGGGTGCCGCCAGCCAGATCGACGACTATTCCAAGCTCGCCGACACGGTTGCCTCGCATCTCGCCATCAAGATCCCTGAAAAGCAGGAAATGCTGGCCACGCTTTCCGTCAAGGAGCGGCTGGAAAAGGCGATGGGCTTCATGGAAGCCGAAATCTCCGTCCTGCAGGTGGAGAAGCGCATCCGCTCGCGCGTCAAGCGCCAGATGGAGAAGACGCAGCGCGAATACTACCTCAACGAGCAGATGAAGGCGATTCAGAAGGAGCTCGGCGAAGGCGAGGACGGCCGCGATGAGGCCGCCGAGATCGAGGCGCGCATCAAGAAAACCAAGCTCTCCAAGGAGGCTCGCGAAAAGGCGGAAGCCGAATTGAAGAAGCTCAGGACGATGTCGCCGATGTCGGCTGAATCGACGGTCGTGCGCAACTATCTCGATTGGCTGCTGTCGATCCCGTGGGGCAAGAACTCCAAGGTCAAGCAGGACCTGGCCTACGCGCAGAACGTCCTCGACACCGATCACTTCGGCCTCGACAAGGTCAAGGACCGCATCGTCGAGTACCTTGCCGTGCAAAGCCGCCAGAAGAAGCTGAAGGGGCCGATCCTGTGCCTCGTCGGCCCTCCCGGTGTCGGCAAGACCTCGCTCGGCAAGTCGATCGCCAAGGCAACCGGTCGCGAGTTCATCCGCATGGCGCTCGGCGGCGTGCGTGACGAAGCCGAGATCCGTGGTCACCGGCGCACCTATATCGGCTCGATGCCCGGCAAGGTCATCCAGTCGATGAAGAAGGCAAAGAAGTCCAACCCGCTCTTCCTGCTCGACGAGATCGACAAGATGGGCCAGGACTTCCGTGGCGATCCGTCGTCGGCCCTGCTCGAGGTGCTCGATCCCGAACAGAACTCGACGTTCATGGATCATTACCTCGAGGTCGAATACGACCTGTCGAGCGTGATGTTCGTGACGACGGCCAACACGCTGAACATCCCTGCGCCCCTGATGGACCGCATGGAGATCATCCGTATCGCCGGCTACACCGAGGACGAGAAGATCGAGATTGCCAAGCGGCACCTGATGCCGAAGGTGATCCGCGATCACGCGCTGCAGCCGAAGGAGTTCTCCGTCGGTGAGGACGCGATCCGCGCCATCATCCAGACCTACACCCGTGAAGCGGGCGTCAGAAGCCTGGAGCGCGAGCTGATGAAGCTCGGGCGCAAGGCGGTGACCGAGATCCTGAAGACGAAGAAGAAGACGGTGAGCATCACGGCGGCGAACCTCGCCGACTATCTCGGTGTTCAGCGCTACCGCTTCGGCCAGGTCGAGGCCGACGATCAGGTCGGTGTCGTCACCGGTCTTGCCTGGACAGAGGTCGGCGGCGAGTTGCTGACGGTCGAAGGTGTCATGATGCCCGGCAAGGGCCGCATGACGGTGACCGGCAATCTGCGCGACGTGATGAAGGAATCGATTTCGGCGGCGGCCTCCTATGTCCGCTCGCGCGCCATCGATTTCGGCATCGAGCCGCCGCTGTTCGACAAGCGCGACATCCACGTGCACTTGCCGGAAGGCGCAACGCCGAAGGACGGCCCGTCCGCGGGCGCGGCCATGGCTACGGCCATTGTGTCGGTGCTGACGGGTATTCCGGTTCGGGCCGATGTGGCGATGACTGGCGAGATAACGCTTCGCGGCCGCATCTTGCCGATCGGCGGCCTCAAGGAGAAGTTGCTCGCCGCGCTGCGCGGCGGCATCAAGAAGGTGCTGATCCCGGAAGACAATGCCAAGGATCTGGCGGAGATTCCGGACAACGTGAAGAACGGCATGGAAATCATTCCAGTCTCACGCGTCGGTGAGGTGTTGCGCCACGCGCTGGTTCGGATGCCGGAGCCGATCGAATGGGTCGAGCCGGTCAATCCTCCGGCCACGACCGACAGTGCCGACGATGCCGGAAAGTCGCTTGCGCATTAGTTTTTTCTAAAGTTGCAGCGCACAAACAGAAAGCCGGGCCTCGCGCCCGGCTTTTTCATGTGAAAAACCCCGGAATTCCGGGCTTTTTCCGCTTTTTTCCTGCCTTTTCGACTTGGTTGCGGCAACGCTTCTTTCTAAAGTCCGTTTCCTGCCGGATGAGTCGTAAGTTCCGGTGTTCTCATGGAAGGGAATTTTTATGAACAAGAACGAACTGGTGTCCGCTGTCGCCGACGCCGCGAGCATTTCGAAGGGTGACGCGCAGTCGGCGGTCGATGCAGTGTTTTCTGTCATCTCCGGCGAACTGAAGAAGGGCGGCGATGTCCGGCTTGTCGGCTTTGGCAATTTCACCGTGTCAAAGCGCGCTGCATCCACCGGCCGCAACCCCCAGACCGGTGCCGAAGTGCAGATCCCGGCGCGCACCGTGCCGAAGTTCTCGGCCGGCAAGGGCCTCAAGGACGCCGTCAACTAAGCGCATTTAATTTTCGAAAAACCAGAAAAGCCGGGCTTGCTCGGCTTTTCATTTTTGGACTCGTATCGATCGGATCGGAAGCTCCTCAAACGGTCGGGGCGTCGGCGCGCATCAGGCCTTCCTTCTTGAGATCGGCCCAGAGCGCTGCAGGGAGTTTCGCGTCCAGCAGCGACCGGTTGCTCTCGACTTCTTCAGGCCTCTGGCCGCCGGGGATGACCGAAACCACCGACGGGTGCAACAGCGGGAACTGCAGGGCGGCCTCGATCAGCCTGATATCATGGCGTTTGCAGACGGCCTCGATGCGCGTCACGCGGTCGAGCACATCCTGCGGCGCTTCGGAATAGTTGTAGTAGGCGCCGGGCTTCGGTCCGGTCGCCAGGATGCCGGAATTGTAGGGGCCGCCGAGAACGATGCCGATGCCGCGTTTCTGGCAAAGCGGCAGGAACGATGTCAGCGCCTCCTGTTCCAGCAGCGTGTAGCGACCGGCAAGCAGGAACAGGTCGAAATCGCCGCGCTCGGCCAGCGTCTGGGCCACCTGCCACTCGTTGATGCCGCCGCCGAACGCCTTGATGACGCCTTGGTCGCGCAAGGCAAGCAGGCCATAATAGCCCGAGCGCATGAACTCATCGATGCGCTGGTCGGACGCCTCTTTGCTGCCATGGGTGAAGATGTCGACATCGTGCACGAACAGGATGTCGATGCGGTCGACGCCAAGCCGCTCCAGCGAGGCCTCGAACGAGCGCATGACGCCGTCATAGCTGTAGTCGTAGACCTCCTTGCGCGACGGCGTGTCGAAGAACTTGCCGATGCCCGTGCGCTCCTCCGGCGGGCAGGCGCGCATGATGCGGCCGACCTTGCTCGACAGCACATAGTCGTCGCGCTTCCTGGAGCGCAGGAACGGGTTGAGGCGCGTTTCCGACAGGCCGAGCCCATAGAGAGGTGCTGTGTCATAGTAGCGGCAGCCAGTCGCCCAGGCGGCCTCCAGCGTCGCATTGGCGTCCTCGTCGGAGACGGCGCGGTAAAGATTGCCGAGCGGAGCCGTGCCGAAGCCCAGCTCCGTAAAGGCGATGCCGCCATTGCCGATGCGGTCGAAATGCCGTGTCTTCATGTCTTGAAATTTTCCCGGATTGATTTGTCTAACATGACACTATCATGCTCGTGGCTCGGCAAAAGCACCGCTGAGCGTTGGACACGCATTTTCGCGGTTGCTAGCATGAACGAAATCAAGCTGTTCCGGGGAAGAGCATGATCGGAAATTGCCAATCATCTTCGACTACTGGCACGCTGGTGGCGCGGCCATGAGCAACTCCGGCTCGCAGATGTTCAGGACCGCGCTCGACGAGCTTGGCGCGGTGCTGGCGCGCGTCGACCGCGATCGGATCGACGCCGCTTGCGGGATGCTGGCGGATGCCAGACAGATCGTCGTCTATGGCTGCGGCCGCGAGGCCTTGCAGGTGAAGGGCTTCGCCATGCGGCTCTATCATCTGGGCCTGCCGGTTTCGGTCGTCGGCGACATGACCACGCCGCCTGTAGGGCAGGGCGATGTTTTGCTTGTCAGTTCCGGGCCTGGCGAAACTTCGACTGTACTCACCCTGATGCGCATTGCGCGCGAGGCCGGCGCAACCGTCCTGCTCCTGACCGCCCAGGCGGGCGGCAGCGCTGTAGCGCTAGCCGATTTGACGCTGCTGATCCCGGCGCAGACCATGGCCGACGACCAGGGGCCGCAAAAGACGTCGGTGCTGCCGATGGGCTCCGTATTCGAGGGCGCGTTGTTCCTGCTGTTCGAGATCATGGTGCTGAAACTGAGGGAATTGACCGCGGCGTTGCCGGAAGCCATGCGCGCCCGTCATACCAACATGGAATAGACCATGCGCTATGAACTGATGCTGCCGCACCAGATCCGCAAGGCGATCGCGCAGAATTGGCCGGTCGCGCTGCCGCTCGGCGTGCTGGAATACCATGGCGAGCACATGGCCGTCGGCATGGACACGCTGGCCGTCATCAAGACGCTGGAACTGTTCGAAAAAGAGAGCGACATCGTCATCCTGCCGCCCTTCTATTACGGGGCGGCGAGCTATGCTGTCGCACCGCCTGAAGGCAGCGGCTCCGTTCAGGTCGGCGGCAATCAACTGGCGCCGTTCGGCGAAGAGCTGTTCTACAGCCTGCTGCGCATCGGCTTTCGCAACATCCACGCCATCATTCATCACCAGACCGAGAATTTCTCCGCCGGCATGCCGACCGATCTCGCTTTCAAGACCGCCGGCAGACAGGCGATCTTCCGCTTCCTCGAGAAGCAGCGCGGCGAAGGCTGGTGGGGTTCCGAGACGATGGCCGACTACTATGCCGGACATGCCGCGGGCGAAAATTTCTTCAACTGGGTACAGGTGCATCCCCTGATGCCGGTCGCAATGAACGGCAAATACCCGTTCGACCATGCCGGCATCGGTGAGACATCGCTGATGCTGGCGCTATGCCCGGAAGCGGTGGATGCCGCGCACTTCGCGGACAACAAAAGCTGGTATACGGCGAGCGCGGCGGATGCTTCGGCAGAACTCGGACAGCAGGGCGTCGCCATGATCATGGATCATCTGCGCACGATCCTGAAGGCCTAGCCCGACCTTTCCTTCTCCCCAGCGGAGAGAAGGAAGAGGCGCCCGGTTACTTCACCGCACCAGCCGTCATGCCCATGATCAGGTAACGTTCCAGCGCGATGCCGATGACCGCAAGCGGCGCGATCGCCGCGGTGGCCAGAGCAGCCATCGACCACCAGTTGATACCTTGCGACCCCGTTTGACTGGCGACCATGACCGGGATCGTCTTGGCGTCCGTCGATGTCAAAAGGGCGGCGAAGAAATACTCGTTCCAGCACAGCACCATTGCCAGGATGAAGGCTGCGACCATGCCCGGCAGCGCGATCGGCATGACGATGCGGAAAAAGGCGCCCCAGATCGACAGGCCGTCGACGAGGGCTGCTTCCTCCAGCTCGACGGGGATGGAATTGAACTGGTCACGCATGATCCAGATGACGATCGGCAGCACCATCAGCGTGTAGAGCAGGATCAACCCGATGCGCGTATCGAGCAGCCCGACTTCGCGGTAGAGCACCAGGAAGGGTAGGGCCAGCACCACCGGCGGCAGGATCAACTGCGACAGGAAGAAGAACGAGATATCCTCGTTCTTGAACCAGGCGAAATGGTAGCGATAGCGGGTCAGGCCATAGGCAGCGAGGCTGCCGATGATGATCGCCAGGCTCGACGCGCCGACCGAGGTGATGACCGAATTCATGAAACGCTTGAGGAATTCGTCGCGCACGGTCGAAGTCTGGAAGATCGAGTCCGGCGACAGGCCAAGCGATCGCCACCCTTTCCAATCCGGCTGGAAGTCGACAAACGGGATCAGGTGGCCCTGGGTGACGTCCACCGCCGTTTTGAACGAGGTGGTGATGGTCCAGTAGATCGGAAACAGGCAGATAAAGCCCCAGCAGGCGAGCGCGCCATAGATGAAGACGCGGCTGGCGACGAAGCTCGCCGGCGAGCGGATTTCGGAGGCGACGTAGTCTGTGGTCTGGACGCTCATCTTGCCCTAATTCACATTGCGCACGAAACGGCTGGCGAACTTCAACAGCCAGGTCACGAACACCACGATGATGACCAGATAGGCCATCGCCAGCATGGTCCCGTAGCCGACATTCGAGCGGTCGCGGTATTCGCGGTAGATGAAGCTCGACACCGAGTCGGTGGCGCCGCCCGGACCGCCCGAGGTGACCGTGATGATGATGTCGGCAAGCTTCAGCTTGAAGATGATGCGCAGAATCACCGCCGTCACCGACACCGGCAGCATCAGCGGGAAAGTGACCTGCCAGAAGGTCTGCCAGGCCGTGGCGCCATCGACACGTGCCGCCTCCAGCACCTCGCGCGACATCGCCTGCAATCCCGCCAGCAGCATGATCATCATGAACGGAATGAAGGTCCAGGCGTCCAGCAGCATGATCGAGATGCGGGCGGTGATCGGGTTCGAGAAGAAAGCCGGGTCTTCCCAGCCGAGATGGCGCGCCAGCGTGGCTGCTGGTCCAAAGCGGTATTCCATCAGCGACTTGCCGATCATCCAGGACACGGCGACCGGTGACAGCATCAGCGGCATCAGGAACACCACCCGGAAGAATTTTCGGGCGCGGATCTGCGCGTTGAGCAGCAGCGCCAGGCCGAACGCGATCACATATTCGACCAGCACCGCCAGCACATAGAGCACCATGTTGACCAGGGCGTTGCGGTAGTACGGGTCGGCGAGCATCTGCCAGAAATTGTCGAGCCCGTTGAACCTGCGGCCGCTGAACGAACTGAGATTCCAGTCGGTGAGTGCGATGTAGAAGCCGAACAGGGTCGGGAAGATCACCATCGCAATGGTGAACAAAAGGGCCGGCAGCAGGAAGAGCGCGCGCTGGCCGTCCTCGCCGCGTGTCAGAACCTGGCCGATGCCGATCGCCACACCCCACAGCACATAGGCGTAGACCACGGGCCGCCATGTCTCGAAGCCGATCGTATCGACCTCGGTCTTGTAGAGGATCTGCAGCACGATCGTTGCCAGCAGGCCGAGCGTGGCAAGCGCCATCAGCGCCCAGCCCAAACGCCTGCGCCCTGGCGGGATCAGATCATAGGAGGCGGCGTCTGCCGGCCACCCGGTCGCGGTCGAAGTCTGGTCAGCCACAAATCTCGCCCGTTTGGAAGGGAAGGCTGTGGTCCGGCGTTGCCGCCGGACCACGGTTCAAAGGCAGCTTACATGCCGAGCGAGGCCTTGTAGAGCTTGACCTGCTTGTCGCGGCCGATCTGGTCGGTCAGCTTCTCCCAGGCGGCCGCGATGGCATCGGCGCCTTCCTGCGCCTTCATCTTGCCGGCGAAAGTGTTGGCCAGGATATCCTCGGCGGCGCTGTAGTACTGGAAGATGCCGGGGATGCGCGGCTCGATCGCCGCGTTGGGGTGGTTGTAGCTGTCGCCTTCCGACTTGAGATAGGAGGTGATGAAAGCCTCGTCGTAGCCGGCCGCCACCCATTCGGGAATGTCGAAATGGGAGTTGCGATAGGGCTGGAAGCCCGACGGATACATCGCCGTCCAGATCGACAGGTCCTTGCCGCCGAGATGGGCGGCCGCCGACCATGCAGCCTTCTTCTTTTTCTCGTCCGCATCGACACGGGCCATGACATAGACGCCCCAGCCGAGATAGGCGCAGTTCGGCGCATAGTTCGGGCCGCTGGCGAGCTTCTCCCACTTGCCGGTCTTGGAGTTATAGACATCGTCGGAGCCCGGCAGGATCGAGAAGCCGGTGACATCGCCGATGACCGAGCTATCATTGGTCTTGACGTTCGAGCCGACATCGCCCCACCAGGGGATCATCGAGCCGGTGCCGGCCAAGAACTGCTGGAAGGCGGTGGTGTTCGGGTCGGCATTGATCTGGTCGGCGGGCTCCGACGGCAGGGCGTCGATGACATCCTGGATTGCCCGTACCCAAGCCGGATTATTGACGCGTGGCTTCATCGTGTCGGCGTCGAACAGCCAGGCCTTGTCATCGGGATGCTTGGCGTAGGCGCTGGCACGGCTGCCCAGGAAATAGAAGCCGAAACCGCCCCAGGGCTTGGGCGCGTCGAGATAGCCGTAGACATCCTGGCCCTTGAACTTCTTGCCCTTCAGGAACTTGGTCACGGCCTGAACCTCTTGCCAGGTCTTCGGTACGCCCCATTCGCTAGTCGCCCCGCCATCCTTCCACTGCTTGGCGAGATCGGCGTCTGCAAACACGTCGGTGCGGTAGTTGAAGTTGTGCGCGTCGCCGTCGATGGTGACCCGGTACTGCTTGCCATCCCAGGTGCCAACGGGCGGCTTGAGGTAGTTGACGAGATCGTCGAAGTCGATCTGCTTCTTGACCCAGTCGGGCATCTCCGAAGTCAGGCCCTTGCCGCAGACGTCGCCCTCGAACGGGGCGCCCATCTCGATGATGTCGAAATCGACGGTGCCGGTGGCGATCGACTGCTGCAGGCGGGCGTTGTAGTCGGCCTGCGCCAGGTCGATCCAGCTGATCTTGGCGCCGGTATAGGTCTCCCATGGCTTCAGGAAACCACGAAACAGCACATTGTGCAGGTTCTGGTTGTTGAGACCCATGAAGGTGAGCTCGACACCGGCGAACTCGCCTTCCTTGACATTGGCCTTGGTCGCCTCGAGGCAAAGCTCGCCAACCTTCTGGAAGTCGGCGTCGGTCGGCTGACCTTTGCCAACCCCGGGGATCTGCAGGATTTTCGAGCGCAGTTCGCTTGCGGCGGCAGCCGGGCGCGTCAGCGCGCCAAGTCCGGCGCCGGATGCGGCCGCGATCGCGGCCATCGAGGCCGCGCCCTTCAATATCTCGCGCCTTGTAGCGCCGGCACGGACCAGTTTGTCGTAAAGACCTACTCGCATGGACTATTCCTCCCAGAACATTAGTCGTGAATCGAAGTGCCGATCGCGCCGGGCGCTGGCTTTGTTCAGAAGCGAAACGTAGGACCCCAACCTGCGTCGCTTCGCGTTCCGTTTTTCGGGTAGAGTACCAGCGTTTCGGATCGGCGCTCGTCACTATTCTCGCAACCAAACGCCGTGTCAACGAGAACGGTTTTTGTTTATAAGAGACCGACTTGCCCTGACCGGTCGCGTTGGTTAGCTTCTGCGCCTACGGCCAGTGGAGCCGATGGGGGAACGATGGCTCAAGTCGCGATCAGCAATGTGGCCAAGGCGTTTGGAACCGTCAAGGTTCTGCACGAAGTCAGCGTCGACATTGCCGATGGTCAGTTCGTCGTGCTTGTCGGCCCGTCCGGTTGCGGCAAGTCCACGCTGCTCAGGATGGTGGCGGGGCTGGAGACTGTCTCCGGCGGCACGATCGCCATCGGCGACCGCGTCGTCAATCACCTGCCGCCCGCAAAGCGCGACATCGCCATGGTGTTCCAGAACTATGCGCTTTACCCGCACAAGACGGTCGAGCAGAACATGGCTTTTGCCCTCAAGCTGCGCAAGACCGATCCGGCCGTGGTTGCCGAGCGGGTCAAGCGCGCCGCAGACATCCTCGACCTCAGCCCCTATCTGAAGCGCTATCCGCGCCAGCTTTCCGGCGGCCAGCGTCAGCGCGTCGCCATGGGGCGCGCCATTGTGCGCAATCCGCAGGTATTCCTGTTCGACGAGCCGCTTTCGAACCTCGACGCCAAGCTGCGCGTGCAGATGCGCACCGAGATCAAGGAATTGCACCAGCGGCTGAAGACCACCACCATCTATGTCACCCACGACCAGATCGAAGCCATGACGATGGCCGACAAGATCGTCGTCATGCGCGACGGCCGCATCGAACAGGTCGGCGCGCCGCTGGAGCTTTTCGACCGGCCGGCGAACCTTTTCGTCGCCGGTTTCATCGGCTCGCCTTCGATGAACCTGCTCAAGGGCACCGGGCGCAAGGGCGGCGTCGACATTGCCGGAACGCTGTTCCCGGTTGCTCCGAACAACGCCGTCGAGGAGGGGCGCTCCGTCGTCTATGGCGTGCGCCCCGAACATCTTGAGATCCACCCCGATGGCGTGCCGGCCAAGATTTCGGTGGTCGAGCCGACCGGCTCGGAAACCCTGGTCTTCCTGCGTTTCGGCGACGGCGAGATGGTGGCGCTGTTTCGCGAGCGCCATGACTTCAAGCCGGGCGACACGCTGAAGCTTCGGCCAAGGCTCGACCATCTCCATCTGTTCGACGCCGAGACCGGCAAGCGTCTCTGATCTCAAACGCACTTCACGAGGACCATCATGCTCAAAGGGATCGATCCATTGCTCAATGCCGACGTGCTCCAAGCATTGCGGGCGATGGGACATGGCGATGACCTGATCATCGCCGACACCAACTTTCCCTCCGATTCGGTAGCGCGTCGGACGGCGCTCGGTCGAGTGCTGCGCATCGATGCCTCTGCGGCGCGGGTGGTGAAGGCCGTGCTGTCGCTATACCCGCTGGACACCTTCGTCGATGATTCGGCCGCCCGCATGGAGATCGTCGGTAAGCCGGACGAGATCCCAGCCGTGCAGAAGGAAGTGCAGAAGGAGATCGACGCCGCCGAGGGCAAGTCCTGGCCGATGGTGCCGGTCGAGCGTTACGCCTTCTATGAGCGCGCCAAGCAGGCTTATTGCGTCATCCAGACCGGCGAACGCCGCTTCTACGGCTGCTTTGCCTTCCGCAAGGGCGTCGTGCCGCCGGATGCGGAGTAGCGGCATGGCCTCGGGCAAGCCGGTTGTTATCCTCGGTGTCTTTGTTGCCGATACGGCTTACAGGGCGCAGCGCCAGCCACGCATGGGCGAAACGATCCTCGGCAATTCCTTCAAGCTGGGGCCAGGCGGCAAGGGGTCGAACCAGGCGGTGGCCGCCGGCAAGCTCGGGGCGGACGTCACATTCCTGACCAGGCTCGGTGTCGATGCCTTCGCCGACATGGCCAGGCGGACCTGGAACGATGCCGGCGTGAAGAGCGCCGCCATAGATACGCCGGACAGCTATACCGGTGCCGCCTACATCTTCGTCGAGGAGGGAAGCGGCAACAACGCCATCATCGTCAGTCCCGGCGCTGCCATGCTGATCACGCCTGAGGATATCGAAGCCAATGTCGACCTGATCCGTGGTGCCGGTGTTTTCGTGACGCAGCTCGAACAGCCGATCGATGCCGCGATACGGGCGCTTGAGATCGCGCGCGGGGCCGGGGTGACGACCATTCTCAATCCGGCACCGGCGGCAAAGCTTCCCGACCGCATCTACACACTCTGCGACTATCTCACGCCGAACGAAACAGAGACGGAGGAATTGACCGGACTGCAAGTCTCCTCGGTCAATGAAGCGCGCGCCGCCGCGGACAAGCTGCTTGAAAAGGGTGTCGGCACGGTCATCGTCACGCTCGGCGACAAGGGGGCGCTGCTGCACGCGAAGGATCGGTCCGAGCATGTTCCAGCCATCAGTGCCGGCCCTGTCGTCGAGACCACCGGCGCGGGGGACGCCTTTAATGGCGGCTTGGCCGCAGCACTTTCGCGCGGCGTGGAGCCGCTGGAGGCGGTGCGCTTCGCCTGTGCCGTTGCCGGCATTTCCGTGACCCGTCCAGGCACAGCACCGTCGATGCCGACATTGCAGGAGGTCGAGGCGCTGCTGGCCAAGGGCTGAGCAATTGCCCGGAACTCGCAGGGTACCCCGGAGGCCAGACCGTTCCGGCTTCCGGAGTCTCATGTTCGATGAGCGTTGCGAAGCTACTGCCTGACGTAGCAGCGCTTTCCCTGACCCGGAGCGGGATCGCCGAATGCATCGTTGTCGCATTGGACGCCATTGCGGAACACGTCCTGCGTGAACCGGCCGTGGGCGCCATACCTGACCACCTTGCGGCCATAGAAATCACAGAATTCGCCTTCCTCGGCGCAGACCGCCCACTTCTCGCGCCGAGGCTCATCGTAATCGTCGTTCGACTCCTCGCGGTCGCGCTTCACGATGAAGCAGAACTTTTCCTTGCCTGGCGCAGGATCGCCGAAAACGCGGTTCGAACAGGGTATCGCGTTGCGCTCGATGTAACGCGAGGTCGTGCGGCCCTTGGCGCCGTAGACGACCTCGGCTGGATAGGGCAGGCGGCAGATCTCGCCCTCGCGCGCGCATCGCTGCAGCCGGTCCGCCGACGCGGCGGCGGGAAAAAGGATAGAGGCGGCCGTCGTCGCGCCGCCCAGGCAAATCAGCGTGAATATCGTGCGCGTGGAAATGTTCGGTGCAATTGACATTACGTCCTCCATGCCATTCCGGCAGCATACTGCAATCTGGCTGCCTGCGGCATGAATCGAGCGCTTTGTGGGCGATTGCGCAAGCAGATTCGCAACGACCAACTCGTTCGCGGTCTGCAGGGCTGCTTCGGCACACTATTTCTGAAGAGAACTTTGACAATTCATGTCGGCATTTCCCTGGAGCCAAGGATCATGATCCTTGAGGGAAATGGCGCGAGTGACGGGGCTCGAACCCGCGACCTCCGGCGTGACAGGCCGGCACTCTAACCAACTGAGCTACACCCGCGCATTGACGAGCACGTGTCAGCCGTGTTCGTCGTTGGGGCGCTGGATAAGGGGTTCGCTACCGGGTGTCAAGCGCACCAAACCATCATAACGCCAAACAGGAGAAGGTTTTTTGACAGCCGGCATTTTGTTCGCAAATCGGGCCTGCGAACAGGGCATCCCACATTCATTTAGCCTTGCGAAGCAAGTCCCGACCGCTTAAAGGTCCGGCCCGGAGCGGGCGATTAGCTCAGTTGGTAGAGCGCTTCGTTTACACCGAAGATGTCGGCGGTTCGAGCCCGTCATCGCCCACCATATCTTTCCACCAGTTGAGGTTTTCCGGTTTGCGGGCGCACGAATCGCCGCGTCGACAACGGTTCCGCGCACAGCTCACCTGTTCTCCCTCCTGAGGTGTGCATTGCTTTTTCACGGGTGAGCGGCATTTTCGGGAAATCTTTTGGGCCTCCCAGCGTTCACCTCGATAGAGATAGCCATTGCCGTGGGGGCCACAGCTCCCGCCGAAGGCAACTGTGCCTCTCGGTTCGCGACCACGGATTTGCGGCTGCAGGTCAAGGAAAATGCCCGTTCAAGCTTTCATCAACCGAATTGCCACGGCCGTCCCTGATCATGGTGTCCACGAATTCTTCCTTCAATTTGCGGGCTCCCAGCTGGCAGATCCCCGCCGCCGCGCAATTTTCGATCGCATGGCCGACAAGGGCGGCATCGAACATCGCTATTCCTGCTTCGCACCCGCCAGTGATCCTGAGGGTCTGAGCGTCGACCTGGCGGGTGTTTTCAAGCGCGGTGCGTTTCCAGGTACGGCCAAACGCATGGAAATGTTTGCCACGGCCGCGCCCGCGCTGGCCGAGCGAGCATTGGAGCGGCTCCTGGAGGGCGAAGACAGGAAGGGTGTCACGCATCTGATTGTCACCACGTGTACGGGCTTCTCCGCCCCCGGCATCGATCTGGAAATAATCGCCCGGTGCAATCTGCCCACCACCGTGGAGCGCACGATCATCGGCTTCATGGGATGTTATGCGGCAATCAATGCGCTCAAACTGGCGCGGCACATCGTCCTGTCGGAACCTGCGGCCCACGTTGTGATCGTCTGCATCGAACTCTGTACGCTCCATCTCAAGGAGACGGCTGATCTCGAAAAACTGCTATCTTTCTCCCTCTGGGGCGATGGCTGCGCGGCCGCGTCGGTGACCGCCCGCCCGTTCGGCATCGGCCTGGACAGTTTTCACGCGATCGTGGATGCCGACGCCCGCGACCTGATGAGCTGGAGCGTGCACGACGACGGGTTCGACATGGTTCTGTCGGGGCAGGTTCCTGCTGCAATCCAGAATGCGCTTGGCAAGGGCGTCGGCGCCATCCTGGGAAACAGGACCGCCGCCAACGTCGACCTTTGGGCTGTTCACCCGGGTGGGCGTTCCATTCTCGACGCCGTGGAGCGCGCGCTGGATCTTCCTCCCGATGCGCTGTTGCCGTCGCGCGACGTGCTTCGCGAAAACGGAAACATGTCCTCCGCCACCGTGATGTTCGTGCTGGAGCGGATGCTTCGCGGGTTCACGGATGATGACGTGGGCTGTGCAATCGCATTCGGCCCCGGCCTCACGGCTGAGACGATGATGTTCCACACTGCCGGCAGTGCCTGACATGGCCACGGGTCTCGACAGCCGTCATATCCAGCCGGAACTGCTCGATCATTTGCCTCCCGACGATCCCAAGGCGATTGGCTCCCGGCGTGACTTGATTTGGATAAATTCGCTGATGTTTCAACATGCGATCATGTCCAGCCTCCTGAAGGCAAGCGTGCGCGAGGGTTCGATCAGAATCTTGGAAGTCGGGTCCGGCGACGGTGCATTCATGCTCTCGGTTGCAAGGCGCCTCGCCAGGAAGTGGATCGACGTGGAGCTGGTCATGCTCGACCAGGTTGACCTCATCACCGACCGGCGGCGCGCCGATTTCGCGGCACTGGGCTGGCGGGTTGAAACCGTCACCGACAATGTCTTCGACTGGATCGCAAAACCCGGGGGTGACGCGTACGACGTTGTCTCGGCCAATCTGTTCCTGCACCATTTTTCCGACGCCGCCTTAAAGATCCTGTTCGAAGCCCTGCGCCGTTTGGCACCGGTGTTCCTCGCCGCCGAGCCAAGCCGAAACGTTATCGCCTTGAAAGCATGTTCGCTCCTGCGCCTTGTCGGTGCAAACCAGGTCACCATGCACGATGCGGCGGCAAGCGTCCGCGCAGGTTTCGCTGGCAAGGAACTTTCCGGTTTGTGGCCTCTCGGTTCCGCGCAGCAGTGTGAAGAACGCAGGATTGGCCCGTTTACCCACGCCTTCCGCGTTTTCCCCAAGGAAGGATTTGCGCGATGTACGATGCCATCGTCATAGGTGCCGGCCCAAGCGGCTCGTCGGCAGCCTTGGCCTTGCGCGGCCAGGGTCGTTCCGTGGCCATAATCGAAGCAGGCGAGTTTCCACGCCGCAAGGTCTGCGGCGAATTCATCTCGGCGGTCAATCTGGAGCTGTTGGACCGTTTGGAGGCGGGCGTGGCGGTTCGCGCCAAGGCAGGACCGGAGGTCAAGCGGGTTGCGTTGTTCGCGTCGGGCCCCTGCATACAAGCAGGCATGCCGCGCGCCGCCGGAGATGCTTTCGGGCGGGCGCTTGGACGGGACGTTCTGGACGGCATCCTCTTGGACACGGCGCGCAACGCCGGAGCCGACGTTTTTCAGCCGTGGCGCGCGGTGGAGATCGCCAGCAATGGCGATCGTGCCATCGTCCGGATCGCCAACAAGGACGGTCAGACAAGTCTTAGCGGGCAGGTGGTGATTGCGGCGCATGGCTCCTGGGGCCACGGCAGGTTGCCGACCAACCTCCCAAAGAGCAGCGCGGCTTCCGATCTGTTTGGCTTCAAGGCCCATTTCAGGGGAGCTTCGCTCGCTCGAGACCTCATGCCGCTCCTGGTGTTTCCGGGCGGCTATGGTGGCATGGTGTGGGCGGATCAGGACAGGATATCGCTGTCGTGCTGCATACGCCGCGACGTGTTGGCCAGGCTGCGCAAAAAGGGCGGTGCAACGTCAGCAGCCCAAGCCGTTCACGCGCACATACTGGCATCGTGCCCGGCGGTGGTTTCCACGGTCGGCGACGCCAGCCTCGAAGGTGAATGGCTTGCCGCCGGTCCCATACGTCCGGGGATGCGCCCACGATTTGCGGACGACATATTTCGGGTCGGCAACATCGCCGGCGAGTCTCATCCCATCATCGCCGAAGGCATCTCCATGGCCCTGCAGTCCAGCTGGCTTCTCGCTGGCGAATTGGCAAGGTTCGAACAATGGGACCGGACGGCGCGCCTCGCCGTCGGCAACCGCTATTCAAGAGCGTGGAGCCGGCAATTTGCCACTCGCATCCATGCGGCCGCACTGTTGGCGCGCATTGCCGTCCTCCCCAGGTCCAATACGGCGATGAAGGCGTTCGTGGGATGGTTCCCGAATAGCCTGACCTTAGGAGCCAGATTGTCCGGCAAGACGAAAGCCTTGCCTGCCCTCAGCCATCCGTAAGGGCTGAAGCCGGCCGGACGCCTGGAGGAATTCGCCGAAGCGCTCGAGCCAAATCGGTAATTCAGCAGGCACGGTTCGTGGC
The DNA here is from genome assembly GCF_037179605.1 of Mesorhizobium salmacidum (SeqCode). Classification (NCBI taxonomy): domain Bacteria; kingdom Pseudomonadati; phylum Pseudomonadota; class Alphaproteobacteria; order Hyphomicrobiales; family Phyllobacteriaceae; genus Mesorhizobium; species Mesorhizobium salmacidum (SeqCode). The sequence continues at coordinate 162,466 of NZ_JAPYKS010000010.1, read as the reverse complement.
GTATGGCTGCCCCCGCTCACGGCGGCACCATCCGGAAATCCTTGCCCTCGGGCAGCAATTGCCCGCCATCGACGACAATGGTGGTGCCGGTGATGTAGCTGGCGTCGTCCGAGGCGAGGAACAGGAAGGCGTTGGCCACGTCGCGCGGGCTGCCGAGCCGGCCCAGTGGGATCGAATCTTCCATGTTCTTGATATAGGCGGCGCCGCGATGCTGCTGGATGGCTTCGGTAAGGATGTTGCCGGGCTCGACGCCGTTGACGGTGATGCCGTAGCCGGAGAACTCCAGCGCCGCAGCGCGAATGAAGCCGTTGATGCCCGCTTTCGTCGCCGAATAATGGCCATGGCCAGGGCTGGTGACATGCGGGCCGGTGATGGAGGAGGTGTAGAGCATGCGGCCAAAGCGCTGCGCCTTCATCGGTATCAAGGCCGCGCGGCTGGCATTGAAAGTGCCGCGCAGGTTGACGGCCATGACGCGGTCCCAGTCGTCGGCACTGGTGTTCTCGATCAACTGCCAGGGATAGATGCCGGCATTTTGGACGATAATGTCGAGGCGGCCGTGGTGTTTAAGCGCCATCGCCACCGCGGCCTCGGCGTCTCTCATTTGCGAGACGTCGGTGCGGATGAAGGGGACGCCGAGTTCATCCGCACTTGCTTGCCCGGCCTCCTCCTCCGTATCGGCCAGCACCAGCCTTGCGCCTTCTTCGGCGAAGCGCAATGCGATGCCCTTGCCGATGCCGCGCGCGCCGCCGACGATCAACGCCACCTTGTCTTCCAGTCGTCCTGTCATGCGAGCCGTCCTGTCATGCCAAATCCCCGCCTCACGCCAATCCCCCTCTCACGCCAGTCTTTGGCGAATGGTTTGCTTGAATGCGTCGAGCAACACCGCTGCCAGAACCAGCAGGCCGTGGATGACCTGGGTGAAGTTGGCGGGCAGGCCCATCAGGTTGATCGCCGTGTTGATGGCAGAGAGCAGGAGCACGCCGGCATAGACGCCCGGCAAGGTGCCGACACCACCCTTCAGGCTGACGCCGCCGATGACGACCGCGGCAAAGGCGTTGAACAGAAGGCCAACGCCCAGATTGGCCGTGGCACCCGAGGTGCGGATCGCCAGCAGCCAGCCGGCGAGCCCTGCTATGGCGCCGGCGAGCACGAAGGCGATGATCAGGTTGCGGTTCACCCGGATGCCGGCGCGGAAGGTTGCGGTTTCATTGCCGCCGATCATCACGAGGTGCCTGCCGAACGGCGTCTTGGCCATGATCAGCGAGAACACCACGAAACAGGCCACCGCGATCCAGGCGGTCAGCGGCAGGCCGATCAGGCGTTGGATGCCGAACCAGCGGATGGCAGGTGCCAGATCCTGAGCCGAGCGGCCGCCCGAAATGACCAGCACCAGGCCGCGCACCCAGATGTAGGAGGCGAGCGTGATGATGAAGGCGCTCATCTTGACCTTGACCACAAGATAGCCGTTGAAGGCGCCGATGAGGCCGCCGACGGCCAGCGCCAGCAGCAGCGACACCGGAACCATCAGCCATTCCGGGTGCAACTGGACGCCGAGGCCGATGCCCGAGGAACAAAACAGGATGCCCACCGCCATGGCGCTGAGCGCGGCGACGGATTCGACCGACAGGTCCATGTGACCGGCAATGATGACCAGCGCCAGGCCGATCGACATCACGCCGAGCACGCTCGACGCCTCGATGATGTTGGCGAAGATGCCGAGCTGGAAATAGTTCGGGATGAACAGCGAGAAGACGACCAGGACAAGGAGCAGCATGAACCAGACGAGGTTGTCGAGGACGAACTCCAGGGCGTTGCGTGTGCGAGGGTTCATATGTCGATCCGGTTGGCGTGCGTAATCAAGGCCGCAGAACATTGCCTGCGTCTCATTCGATACGGACAGGGAAGGGCTCCGGGCCGGGTATGGCCCGGAGCGGTTGGGCCATCTGTCTATTCGACCGGCTTGACCGTATCGGTCGGCGGCTTCTGGTTGCCCCAGAAGGCCGGATTGTCGACATTCTCCTTGGTGATTGCGGCGCCCGGGATCTTGATGTTCGGGCCCCAGGCTTCCTTGGTGACGGTCGACTTCAGGCCAAGCACATCGTATTCGCCGGGCTTGATCTCCTCCTTCTTGACGACCTTGTCCATGAACATGGCGACGGCCGCGGCCTGTGCGTAAAGCGGCTGCTCGACCTCGACGTTGAGCCAGCCCTTGCGGATCAGGTCGAGACCGACCGGCGCGCCGTTCGAACTCATCAGCATGACGTCGCCAGGCTTCTTGCCGGCGGCCTCGAGCGAAGCGACGGCGGCGACCGACAGGTGCGCGGCATGGCTGAAGATCAGGTCGATGTCGGGATTGGCCAGCATCTGGTCGGCAACGATGGTGCCGGCGTTGCTGGCTTCCCATTGCATGGCAGGCAGAGAGATGATCTTGACGTCCGGGAACGCCTTCATCTTTTCTTCAAAACCCTTCTGGATGTCGAGCGTGTAGGGATCGCCGGGATCGCCAAGCACCTGCAGGACCTTGCCCTTCACCGAGCCGTTCTTGGCTTTCAGAAGTTTTTCGGCCTGGTCGGCGGCGACGTAGCCGATCTCGACGGTACCCGCGACCGACGTGAAGTCGGACGGCGTCGACGTGATCTGGCGGTCGAACTCGACCACCGGAATGCCGGCGGCGCGCGCTGCCTCGATCGATGGTTTCAGCGCATTGAAATCGACGGCGGCCAGGATGATAGCCACCGGCTTCAGCGCGATGACGTCGTTCATCTGTGACTGCTGGGCGTCGGTCTTGTTGTCGGCGTTCAGCGTCTTCATGTCGTAGCCGGTCTGTTTCAAGAACAGCTCCAGCGCGCTCACCGAGCCGGTCTGGAACTCGTCGAGCAGTGTCGGCACCATGTAGTAGACAATACCCTTGGACTGCGCGAATGCCGGCGTGAGTGTGGCAAAAGCCAGTGCCAGGATACCGAAGACAGCAAGAAGTATTCGCTTCATGTCGTTGGCTCCCTGTTAAGCCGGACCCCTCTTTATCCCTCAGCCCGCCGGTCCGGCACCGGCAAGCGTCTCCCCGGTGATCATGTTGATCACCGCGTCGGGACTTGTCTTGTTGCGTGCGACATCGCCCGCCACGACGCCTTGCCGGATCACCACGATCCGGTCGGCGACCTGAAAAGCCTGCTGCATGATATGGGTGATGATGACGACGCCGATGCCCTGGCTCGCCACCTGGCGGATCATGTCGAGGCCGCGCCGCGTCTGCTCGACGCCAAGTGCGGCGAACGGTTCGTCGAGCAGCACCAGCTTGCCGCCCCAGTGCACGAAGCGGTTGAGTTCGATGGCCTGCCGCTGGCCGCCCGAGAGATGCTCGACATTGGTGCGCAGTGAAGGAATGCGGGTACCGGCGCTGGCCAGCGCTTTCCCGACAACGGCTTCCATGGCACGCTCATCGAGCACTGGAATGCCAAGCACCTTCCTGGTGATCTCGCGGCCCATGAAGAAATTGGCCACCACGTCGACATTGGTGCAGAGCGACAGGTCCTGGTAGACGGTCTCGATACCCGCCGCCTTGGCTTCCGCCGGCGACCGGGCCAGGAACTCCTTGCCCTCGAACAGCATGCGGCCGGAGGTCGGTTCGAGACCGCCCGCAATGATCTTGACCAGCGTCGACTTGCCGGCGCCATTGTCGCCGAGCAACGCCACCACCTCGCCCTTGCCGATGGAAAAGCTGATCCCCTTCAGCGCTTCGATCGCGCCATAGTTCTTGGTCACGTTGTCGAGCACCAGCAGGGGTTCGCTCATGCTGCAATCTCCCCGGTCGAAAGGATGTCGCGGCCGCGCTCGCGTTCGGCGGCGAACATTTGGCCGAAGCGTGGCGACAACACCCCGGAAACGGCGAGTGCCGCCGCGCCGCGCAGCACGGCATGCTGGCCGCCGCTGGCGACGACGACGCGCGCCGTCTTGCGGTCCGCGCGGGCCGAGACCGAATTGTGCAGCGGTTCGGCCGCATCTGCCAGGCGTTCGAGCAACTCCGATGCCGCCAGGCCGCCGAGCACGACCGTCTCTGGGTCGAAGAGGTTTTCGATGATGGCGATGGTGTTGCGGAAGATCGGGCCGACCTGCGCCACCCAATCGGCGTCATTGCCGGCCCGGCGGCCCCGCGCTTCGAGCGAGAGGTAGCGCTCGAGGCAGCCTCGGTTGCCGCAGGGGCAAAGCTCGCCTTCGGGGACCACGGGAATATGGCCGATCTCGCCCGCATTGCCCCAGGCGCCGCGCAGAACGCTGCCGTCATGCATCATGGCGCCACCAAGCCCAACGCCGAAATAGAGATAATAATAGTCGGAATGGCGGGCACCGATGCCATAGAGCCGCTCGCCCATCGCGGCGGCGGCCATGTCGCTCTCGAAGAACGCCGGCAATCCCGTCGCGGCCGTCAGCCGCTCACGCAGCGCCACATGTTTCCAGCCGGTCATCGTGGTCGGGCCGACAAAGCTCATGGAGTCCACGTCGAACGGGCCGGGAAGGGCCATGCCGATGCCGATGACGCGGCCGCCGGGCCGCTTGCCCGTCAGGTCGCGGACCATGGCGCCAATCTGTTCGAACGCATGATCGGGCGCCGCGTTGGGCGCTTCGCGACGTGAACTCTCGATGACGTCGCCGCTGAGATTGATCAGTGCGGCGTCTATTCCAAGCGGCGTCAGGTGGATGCCGACGGCATAGCCGCCTTCCGGGTTGATGCGCAGTGTCGCTGGTGGCAGGCCACGGCCCTTCGGCTCTTCGCGCACGGACAGGATGTAGCCCTGTTCCTCCAGCTCGCGAACGATGGTCGACACGGTCTGGACGGTGAGCCCGACATGCCTGGCGATGTCGCCTCGGGCGATCGGGCCATGACGGCGGATGGACTCCAGCACGATGCGCCGGTTGTACGGCCGCCCGAACTCCTGGTTGGTCCCTCGCAATGCCATGCCTTGCGCCCCTTGCTTGACGTGAGGTTCGCATCAAATATTTATTCAGTCAAATGGAATTCAAAAATAATCCGGCGCGCGGACCGAGTTGCCGATCCCACGGCTTCTCACCTTCGGTGTGGATTAGGGATGAGACTAAGAAGCGACGGTTTGCGGTCCTGCCGTTGGGCGGATGGCCGTCAGCAGTTTGACGCCGTGCGGGAGATTGCTTGGCGAGGGGAGAGGCGCGCCCCGGCCGGCGGCTCCGGATTCAGCCCGCAGGCGAGCGGTTGCCCTTGCTAGAGATATTGCGCGACTTTCCTGCCGACGGTCAGGAAGCGCAGCGGATCGATCGCCTCGCCATTGTGCCGCACTTCATAATGCAGATGCGGGCCGGTCGAGCGGCCGCTGCTGCCGGTCTTGCCGATGATGGCGCCGGCGTCCAGCTTCTCGCCGACGGTCACGTCGATTTCGCTCAGATGCCCGTAACGGGTCGCAAAGCCGTTGCCGTGATCGACTTCCACCATGCGGCCATAACCGCCGTTCCAGCCGGCCTTGGTCACGATGCCGGGCGCGGTGACCTTGGCGGCCATGCCGATGGGCGCCCTGAAGTCCATTCCCGAATGCAGCGCGGCCGTGCCGAGAAGGGGATCGGTACGCACGCCGAACGGGCTGGTGACGGAGTGGCCAGGGGCGGGATTGGCGAGCGGCAGCCGGCGCGCTTCCTTTTTCAGCTGATCGAGCGTGTCCAGCGCCTCGTCCAGTTCCTTGACCTTGCTGTCGAAGATCATCGAGGAGTCGAGCGGGATCAACGGTCCGCCGACATCGCTTTCGTTCTTGCCGAAATCGCTGTCGACCGGCAGTCCGGCCGCCTGCAGCGCCTGCTGGATGGCATCCGCGCTTTTGTAGGCATTGTCCGCGAGCGTGCTGATGCGGCTGAGCTGATCATTCTCGATGGATTTCAGCGACTGGTTGATCGAAACGAACAGCTTGTCGGCACGATCGGCGGCTGAATCGCTGGGCAGCGGATCGGCGCGGGTCGACCACAAGGAGAAGGGCCTCGTGTCGGCACTGCCGAGGTCGGCGCCCAGGCCGGCGACCGCGTAGGTCTGCGCGGGCTGGTTGATGCTGCCGGTCACCTCGGCGCGCTTGTCCGGCTTGGCGGTCGCGGCCGGATCTTCCGCGGGCACCGTTCCGACGTCGTTCTCGGCACGTTCGAACAGCGGGCCGAGACGGCCATGCCGCTGGCTGAGCTGTGTCTGGCGCTGAAGCAGTTCGCTGACCTTGGTTTCCATCAATTGCTGGTCGAGCAACTGCCTGCTGGTGATGCGGTCTACCTGGGCGCGAAGCGCCGAAATGCGGTCCTCGTAAGCCTGCTGCATCCGCGCCTGGCGCGCGGTGGTGGCGCCGATCAGGTCGTCGCGCAGCACAAGATAGGATGTGGCCAGGAGATAACCGATGGCAATGGCGGCGAGTCCCGAACCGATGAATGCCGCGAGCCAGGGCCGTATCGTGAAGTGCCTGATCTCGTTGCCCCGGGCGATGATGACCGTATGGGGTTCCTTGCGCCTGCCGAACACTGCGGACTGACCGGTTACGTTCACGGGACCAAGCTTTCGTTACGACACCACGACAGCTTGATTACACATTATTAGGGTTAACAAAGGCTTGCCTTGTCCACTGCGCCGCGCCGAACGCACGCAGCGCGGGCAAGAGGTTGCATGAAAGCCGCCGGGGTGCGGCCGCCATGTCGCGAAATCGTTGCGATGAGCACCAATGCTCCGCCAGCAGTGGCCTGTCGCCCGCAGAGCAAGGCTTGGGTTTCTTAACTGTCTTCGATTGCATTTAGTTGACGTTTTTCGAGTAAAGGCGTGCTGGTACTTCGGATTCACCGTGGCGGTAGGGATGCTGAACGATCTGATTGGCAAGATCCTCGACAAGATTTCGGCCACCAGTCTGCTGGCGACCGGGCTTTTGCTGCTGACTGCCCTTGTCAGCGCGCTCGTGGCCTATTGGCGCACGGTCGAGGAGAAGAGCTGGAAGGAGTTTTTCGAGTTCGTCATCCCGCATGAGGTCATCACCCATCCCTCGGCGAAGGCCGACCTGCTGTTCTGGGTGACGAAGAAGGCCCTGATGCCTTTCCTGATGCTCCCCGCCGGAATCGTTTTCGTCACGGCGGTGGGCTACGGGACCAACTGGCTGTTTTCGACACTGTTCCAGTTTCAGCCGCCTCTGATCGAGGGGCCGGCAGGGCCGGTGACGGTGCTGATCTTCACCGTCAGCATGCTGCTGGCCTACGACATCTCCTATTATCTCTATCACGTCGCCCAGCATCGCTACCCGCTGCTTTGGGAACTGCACAAGGTGCATCACTCGGCCGAGGTGATGGTCGGGATCACCAAAGACAGGGTCCATCCGCTGGACGAGTTGATGAACCGAGCCTGGGACGGCCTCATCGTGGGGCTGTGCTTCGGCATCTGGTCGCTGATTTCGCTGAACCTTGTCGAACTGACCGTCTTTGGCGTCAACGTCTATGTCATGCGTAACATACTGATGATGGATTTCGTCAGGCACACGCATTTCAAGATCTCGTTCGGCCCGCTCAACAATTTGATCCTGTGTCCCCATTGGCACCAGTTGCATCACAGCGTCGATCCGCGCCACTACGACAAGAATTTCGGGCTGCTCTTCTCGTTCTGGGATCGGCTCTTCGGAACATTGTGTGTGCCGAAGCCCGACGAGGACTTCAAGTTCGGGCTGGTCGACCGCGATGTGCGTGACTACCAGTCGCTCGCCGGGCTCTACGTCATGCCGTTGAAGCGGATGTGGGGGCATATCGCCAGGCGCATGCGGCCAGGAAAGCCACGGCCAGGGACCGCGCGGTCATCGGAAGGAACACGGCCATGAACGCTCCCGTTGTGCTCGCGATCCCGCGGACACGCACCTTCGAAGTCGTGACATCGGCGGTGCGCCTGGCCGAGATCGCACCGGCCTGGAGTGCGCTCTGGCAGCGGGCTGGCGGGCTTGTCTTCCAGCATCCGAACTGGATTGCGGCCTGGTGGCGCACCACCCCGCATCAGGAGCGGCGCGCGCTCAGGATCGGGCTTGCCTGGAACGGTGACCGGCTCGATGGCGTGATAGCGCTCGCGACCTTCAGGCGCTCCGGCATCCGCGTGCTCGAATGGGCGGCGAAGGATCACAGTGACTATGGCGACGCGCTGGTTGCACCCGACAGCGACCCGCGAGCGATCTCCGGCCTTTGGCAGTATGTTTTTGACCAGGGCGGCTTCGACCTGATCTATCTCAACCGTCTGCTGCCGGATGCCGGTGTTCATGCCCTGTTGGGACCGGCCCATGGCAAGGCGCTTCGGCGCAACCACCGCACTGAAATCAGCTATCGTGTTGCGGGTCCCTGGCAACGTGGGGCGGAATGGTTCGAGACGTTGTCCAAGAAGGGCCGGCAGAACTATCGTCGTGGCCGCAAGTCCATGGAAGAGAGCGGTGCATTGCGTTTCCGGCTCCTGGATGCGGAGGACCCGCGCGACCCGGTGCTCGAGCGGGTCGCGACGTTGAAGCGCCTCTGGCTCGCCCGGCATGGTCGCGCCTCGGATCTATTCGATAAGGGCTCGCCAGTTCTCTCCGCGCTTATTTCGGTGCTTGCCGACCTCGGGCTGTTGCGCATCTTCGTGCTGGAGCTTGACGACACAATCGTCGCCGTCTCGATCAATTTCGAGCAGCACGGCACGATGATGGCTTTCGTCACCACCTACGATCCCGAATATGAGCGCGGCTCGCCGGGTATGGTACTGATGATGGACTATATCCAGTGGTCGTTCGACCGCGGCCTTGGCACAATTGATTTTCTCTGCGGCGGCGAGGATTTCAAGCGGCGCTTCGCCACGCAATCAGTCACGCTGTCATCGATGATGGGCGCGCGCGGCCCGCGTGGTCATCTCGCCGCTCTCGCCGATCATGTGAGCCATGTTTCGAAATCCTGGAGGACTGGGCGGCAGCCGAAGGCCGAGGCACCTGACGAGTAGCGACCATAATTGTCGATTGCTTTGGTGGGCTTCGGCGACGCTCAAAGCTCGCGAACAGCTTCCAGCACGGCCTCGGCATGCCCCTTGACCCGGACCTTGCGCCAAATCCTGGCGATCCGCCCGTCACGGCCGATCAGGAACGTCGCGCGTTCGACGCCCATGTATTTGCGGCCATACATCGATTTCTCGACCCATAGATGGTAGGCCTCGATCACCTTGCGCTCCTCGTCGGCGGCAAGATCGATGGTGAGATCGTATTTCGACTTGAACTTGTCGTGTTTCTTGGCGCTGTCGGGCGACAGGCCAATGACGACGGCGCCGGCCTTCTCGAATTCCGGCTTCAGCTGTGAGAAGCTGATCGCCTCTTGCGTGCAGCTTGTCGTGTCGTCCTGCGGATAGAAATAGAGCACGACCGGCTTGCCGGCGGATGCGGCCAGGCTGAGCGATCCGCCGCCGTCCCGCGGCAGATCGAATTGCGGCGCGGGATCGCCTACTTCCAGGTCAGCCATATCGATGCCCTTGTTTAAGGTTACGCGCGAAGCCACACCGATATAGTGTCGAGCGGGGATTCGTCCACGAGCGAGTTTGTACAACGGAAGATTGCGTGGATCAGGACCAACCGCAGCACGAGAAGATCCGGTTCAGGCGGGACGAAATCACCGACCTGGGAGCCTTGCCGTCCGCGTGCCGCGTCCCGCCTCTCGGCCAGGCGGCGATCGGCCGCGGCTTTCGCATCCTTTCGCGCGTGTTTGCCGGCGTGGTCGCATTCATGCTGCTGGCCGCGGTCGCCATCTATCTCATCGGCCTTTCCGGCATCGGGTCGGACAGGCTGCGCGTCGAGGCGGAGAGCGCCATAGAGAGGCTGGCGGGCGTCGACGTCGATGTCGCGGTCGGGCCAGCCCGCATCACGCTCGACAGTTCGAGCTTCGTCGCCCTCCAGGTGAGCGATGTCAGCCTGAAGACATCAGACGGCAAACCGATGGCGGATGCCGGTCGTGTGCGCTTTGGCGTGCGTCTCGTGCCGCTGCTATGGGGTGAGGTGCGGTTGACCAGCGCCAGGATCTCCGATGCCCGCATCGTCATGGCGGCGATGCCGTCCGGCGGCGACTGGACCGCGTCGCTGCGCAACGAGAACGGCCTCGTCGATCCGGAAAAACTATCGGACGCGGTGTTCGGCAACATCCATCGCGCGCTCGACGCCGTGCGGGAGGATTCGATGCGCCGCATCGATCTCAGCAATGTCGAGTTCGTGCTGCCCGACGCCGGATCGATCAAACTGGTCAAGATCGCCGACGCCACCGTCGTTCAGTCGGGGCCGGGCGGCATGGAGTTTACCTCCGAGGCGGATGTCGACGGCAGGACAGTCACCGTTGCCGCCTCCGCCACCCGCGATATCGCCGCGCATCGGGTGATAAGCCTGGATGCCAGCATCAATCTGGCGGATGCCGGTGATACTGCTGCCGGCTCCGGCAAGCTTGGTGCCGTCGCGTTGAAGCTGACCGGATCGGAAGGCTCAGGTGCCACCGCATCACGCTTGATGGCCGCCCTTTCGTCCACCGGGTCGGTGCTGGATCTTGGCACGCGCGGGCTGCTGCCGGCGGATGCCGATGTCAATGCGACGCTGGTCCACGGCTCCAACAAGATCCAGGTGGACAGGCTGCTGCTGAAAACCGGCCGGTCTTCATTCGATTTCGGCGGCTCGATCGGGCCAAAACCGGCAACCGGGGTGGCGGGCGAGGAACCCTCCTACCGTTACGACCTGACCAGCGACGGTTCGACCTTGGCGCCATCGGAATCGCCTGAGCCCGCGTTGATCTTCCTGGCGCGGATCGCCGGCGTCTACCAGCCGCAAAGCCGTAAACTGGTGGCCGAGCAGATCGCGGTTCGATCCGCCGGTTCCGGCGAGGTGCTTGGCACCGCGGCGATGCAATTCGTCGATGGCAAGGCTCCCGGGATCAATCTGGCGCTCAACATCCATGACATGCCGGTCTCGCATGTCAAACAGCTGTGGCCGTGGTTTTCGGCGCGCAATGCGCGGCTCTGGTGTCTGGACAACCTGTTCGGCGGCCGTGTGGTCGACGCCAATCTCCAGTTCCAGGTGGTGCCGGACCGCCTCGGCAATGGCGTGCCGCTTTCAGCCGACGAGGTCTTTGGCCGCTTCCAGATCGAGGGGGCGCGTTTCGACACGGCCGGCCGCATTCCGCCGATACGCGACGCGGTGGGCGTCGTCGGATTCCACGGCAACGACGTCGATATTTCGTTGTCGTCGGGCACCGTCTTCATGCCCAGTGGCCGCGTGGTGGCGGCCAGCAACGGGACATTGGCCGTCAAGGCAGCCAACCGCCCGCCGGTCATCGGCGCTCTCGATATCGACGTTGCCGGCGATGCGTCAGCCGTCGCCGAACTTGCATCCTACGAGCCGATCAATGCCATGCGCCATGTCGGCATTCTGCCCGAGGACCTTTCCGGCGGCGTCACCGGCCATGTCAAGGCGGACATTCCGCTGCAGTCGGGCGTCGACACCGCGAAGCTCGATTGGCTGGTGTCTCTCGACTACACCGGCCTGTCCTTGGCCAAGCCGTTCGAAGGACAGGCGGTGACCGATGCCGATGGCTCGATCACCGTCGACCCGCAAAAGGCTGTCATTTCGGCCAAGGCATCGCTGAACGGCATTCCGGCCGAACTCGATCTCGTCGAGCCGCTGGCGGATGACGGGCCGGAGCGCAGCCGCAAGGTAGCCCTGGTACTCGACGACAAGATCCGCGCCGCCGCCATGCCCGGCCTGACGCCGCTGCTTGCCGGAACGGTAAAGGTCGCGATCGACAAGAGCGGCAGCGGCAACCAGAATGTGTCGGCCGACCTCACCAATGCCAGGTTGGACATTCCCTGGGCCGGCTGGAGCAAGGGGGCGGGGGTTCCCGCCAGCGCCACATTCGTCATGACCAAGTCCGGCGACACCACGACGCTGTCCGATTTCGAGCTCGACGGCAAGACGTTCTCCGTCGACGGCAGCATCGTGCTGGTCAACGGCGCCTTGTCTTCGGCCAAGTTCGGCAAGGTCACCTTGAACAGGGGCGACGACGTGGCGGTTTCGGTGAAGCGATCAGGCAAGGGCTATGCGGTCGACATCACTGGCAACGCGCTCGACGCTCGTTCGCTCATCAAGCAGTTCACGTCCGATGTGGATACCGCAACCAAGACGACGGGAACAGACAACATTTCCGTCAGCGCCGATGTCGATCAGCTGACCGGCTTCCACGATGAGCAACTGTCCAACCTGAAGCTCGACTACAGTGCCGCTGGTTCAAGGGTCAACGGACTGAAGGTCAGCGCGACGGCGAATTCCGGCGCAGCCATCGCCATCAGCAACACCACCGGCGGCGGCAGGCGCTCGCTCAACGTGCAGTCGGCGGACGCCGGCGCGATCCTGCGGTTCCTCAACATCTATGAGCACATGGAAGGTGGGTCGATCGCGCTGGCGCTGACGGGGGCCAGCGACGGACCGATGAAGGGCAAGGTCGACACCAGCAATTTCTTCGTCGTCAACGAACCCAAGCTCGCCTCCATCGTCTCGACCACGCCGGCCGGGGACAGCCGCAGCCTCAACCAGGCGGTGAAGGGCAAGCTCGACACGTCGCGGGTGAAATTCGAACGTGGTTACGCCGAGATCGACAAGGGCAGCGGCTATCTGAAGCTGACCAAGGGCGTGCTGCGTGGCCCGCGCATCGGCACGACGTTCCAGGGCATCCTCTACGACCAGAACAACAATATGGACATGACCGGCACCTTCATGCCGGCCTACGGCCTCAACCGCATTTTCGGCGAACTGCCCATCGTCGGCGCGCTTCTGGGCAATGGCCGCGACCGCGGCCTGATCGGCGTCACCTTCCGGCTCAGGGGCAATGCCAACAAGCCGGTGCTCGACGTCAACCCGCTGTCGGTGATCGCGCCGGGGATATTCAGGTCGATCTTCGAATACCGGTGAGGGGTACTCAGGCCGGTCTCACCAGGATGTGTTTTTTCTTGCCCAATGAAAGCTTTACGACGTTTTCCGGACTCAAATCCTGAAGCGTGACCAGTCGACGGTCGTCGCTTACCGGCTGGTCGTTCAGGCGCACGGCGCCGCCCTGGATATGCCGCCGTGCCTCGCCATTGGATGAAGCCAACCCCGCGCTGACCAACAGCGACAGGATGCCGACGCCGGCTTCGAGCGCGGCCTTGTCCGTCTCGACGGTCGGCAACGTGTCGGCGAGCGCGCCTTCCTCGAAGGTCTTGCGCGCCGTCTCGCTGGCCTGTTCGGCGGCCGCGCGGCCATGCAGATGAGCGGTGATCTCGGTAGCGAGGATCTTCTTTGCCTCGTTGATCTCGGAACCGCCCAGCCGCTCGAGCCGTGCGACCTCTTCCAAAGGCAGCGTGGTGTAGAGTTTCAGGAACCGGGCAACGTCGGCATCCTCGGTGTTGCGCCAGTACTGCCAGAATTCGTAGGGGCTCAGCATCTCCGGATCGAGCCAGACCGCGCCCGAGGCCGACTTGCCCATCTTGGCGCCGGACGAGGTGGTGAGCAGCGGCGTGGTCAGTGCGTAGAGTTGCGCATCCTCCATGCGGCGGCCGAGATCGATGCCGTTGATGATGTTGCCCCATTGGTCGGAGCCGCCCATCTGCAGGCGGCAGCCGAGGCGCTTGTAGAGTTCGACGAAATCATAGGCCTGCAGGATCATGTAGTTGAATTCGAGGAACGACAGCGATTGCTCGCGATCAAGCCGCAATTTGACGGAATCGAAAGCAAGCATGCGGTTGACGGAAAAGTGCCGCCCGACATCGCGTAGGAAATTGACGTAGTTGATCTCCATCAGCCAGTCGGCATTGTTGATCATGACCGCGTCGTTCGGACCGCCGCCGAATTTGAGGTAGGGCATGAAGTTGCGGCGGATACCGGCGAGATTGGCGTCGATATCCGCAGGCGTCAAAAGCTTGCGCGCCTCGTCCTTGAAGGAGGGGTCGCCGATCATCGACGTGCCGCCGCCCATCAGCGCGATCGGCCGGTGGCCAGTCTGCTGCAGCCAATGCAGCATCATGATCTGGATCAGCGAGCCGGCATGCAGGCTCTTGGCCGTGGCGTCGAAGCCGATATAGGCCGTCACCGTTTCCTTGGCGAAAATAGTGTCGAGACCGGCATCATCCGAGGTCTGGTGGATGAAACCGCGCTCGCTCATCGTGCGCAGGAAATCGGATTTGAAGGCAGGCATGTTTTCTTTCCCGAAGCGTACGCCGCGGTCCGTGGCGGGCATATGTGAACGCGCGCGTTTAGCACCCAAGCGCGATCAGCAAAAGTGGATTCCGGTTTTGCGCCGGATCGCGCGCCAACCAAGAGTTGGCGATCAGCAAAAGTGGATTCCGGTTTTGCGGCCGCGCGGATGGTGCCAGCGGCGGTCCGGCCGCAATGCTTGCTTCATCGTTTCGGCTGGCGTAATGAGGCGCCGCGCCACAAGGTTCTAACAGTCCACGACCTCAAGCGGCACCGCACGGCATCCATAAAATGCCATATCCGACGACAGAGCCCCGACGCGACATGCCGGACGCATTGATATCCATTGTCATTCCTTGCAGGAACGAGGCGGCAAACCTGCCACTGCTGATCGACGAGATCGAGGCGGCGATGGCCGGCCGCGACTTCGAGTTGATCATCGTCAATGACGGCTCGACCGACGAGACGGCTGCCGTGCTCGCCGAACAGGCGGCGCGACGCCCGTTTCCGCTGCGCGAATTGCGGCATCGGAAGTCCGCCGGCCAGAGCCTTTCGGTGCGTTCGGGCGCCTGGGCGGCGCGCGGCGGCATCGTCGCGACCATCGACGGCGACGGCCAGAACGATCCGCAGTACATTCCGGTGCTGGTCGATGCGCTGCGCCAGGCCGGGCCCGATTTCGGCGCCGCGCAAGGGCAGCGCCTCAAGCGCCGCGACAGCAAGGTCAAACAATTGGCGTCGCGTTTCGCCAACTGGCTGCGAAACGCCATCCTGCATGACGAGACGCGCGACACCGGCTGTGGCCTGAAGGCGGTTCATACCGATGTCCTGCGCAAACTGCCGTTCTTCGACGGCACCCATCGCTTCGTTCCGGCCCTGGTCATCCAGGAGGGGTATCGCGTCGTGCATTGCGACGTCGTCGACCGCTCGCGCCGGCACGGCAAATCGAATTACGGCATTTTCGATCGCGGCCTGCAGGGTGTGCTCGATCTCTGCGGTGTCTGGTGGTTGCGCCGCAGGCGCCGCAGAATGCCAAAAATAGAGGAAATCAAGCGTGTTTAATGTGCTTCAGGAATTGGGAACCTGGCTTCATCAGGTTTTCATCAAGCAGTTCGATGCGTGGATCCTGCTCGGCTTCGTCGCCCAGTTCTTCTTCACCATGCGCTTCGTCGTGCAGTGGCTCGCCTCGGAAAAGGCCAAGCGCAGCGTCGTGCCGGTGGCCTTCTGGTTCTTCTCCCTGTTCGGCGGTGGCCTGCTTCTGATTTATGCCATCCAGCGCCAGGATCCGGTGTTCATCGCCGGGCAGGCCATGGGCATGTTCATCTATATCAGAAATCTCTGGCTGATCGCCAATGAGCGCAAGGCGGCGATGACCAAGGTCGATTGAGCAACCGCCCAAAAAGAAATGATCGGAGAGACGCAAAAAATGGCGTTGAACAGGAACTACATCTTCCTCTTCCTGTTCAGCCTGGTGATGACGGCTTCAGGCTTGGCATCCATGCCGCCGGTCGACCGTGACGAGCCCCGCTTCGTCCAGGCCTCCAAGCAGATGGTCGAGAGCGGCGACTATGTCGACATCCGCTTCCAGGAGACCTCGCGCTACCAGAAGCCGATCGGCATCTACTGGCTGCAATCGGCGGCCGTGGCGCTGAGCGGGCAGGGTGCCGAGGCACCGATCTGGGTCTATCGCACCGTTTCGGCACTTGGCATTGCCCTTGCCGTGCTGGCGATCGCCTGGACTGGGACCAATCTTTTCGGTGCCAATGCCGGCCTCGCGGCCGGCCTGGTGATGGCCGCGATCTTCGCCACGGCTTTCGAGGGCCGCGACGCCAAGACCGATGCGATGCTGCTGGCCTGCTGCGTTGCGGCGCAAGGCGCGCTGGCGCAGATTTATCTCGCATCGCGCCGCAAGGAAGCGGTCGCCGGCCATCTCTGGTGGATCTTCTGGATCGCGCAAGGCGCCGCGATCCTGATCAAGGGACCGATCGCGCCGCTGCTGTCGGCGCTGACCATCGCCGTGCTGTTTGCCTTCGAGCGCGACGGGCGTTGGCTGTCGAAGCTCAGGGTTGGGCGCGGCCTGCTACTCGTCTTGGTGATTGCTCTGCCCTGGCTCGCCGCGATCACCTGGAAGAGCCACGGTGCTTTCCTGCAGCAGGCGGTCGGCAAGGACATGCTCGGCAAGGTCGCGTCGGGCGCGGAATCGCACGGCCTGCCGCCCGGCTTCTACATGCTGACCTATTCGCTGTTCATGTGGCCGTTCGGCCTGATCGCGGTAGGTGCTGGCCTGCAGGCCCTTAACCGCATGCGCGACGATGTCAGGCTGCGCTTCTGCCTCGCCTGGTACATTCCGTTCTGGCTCGTCTTCGAACTCATTCCCACCAAGCTGCCGCATTATGTCCTGCCCGCCTATCCCGGCATGGCGCTGCTGATCGGCTGGCTGCTGACATTGCAGCCGCAGGATGCCAATGCGCCGCTCAGGCGCTGGCAGCAATGGTTGTGGTGGTCGACCGCATTCGGTCTTGTCGTGGTCAGCCTGGGCCTGGCGGCGGTCTGCATCGGAGCGCCGATCTACCTTACGCACACTTTTTCCTGGTGGAGCATTCCGGCGGCCGCGGCCGCACTCGGCGCGGGCTATTTCGCGTTTTCGCGGCAGTTGCAGGTGCCGCTGCCCCGCATCGGTGCCACCGCCGCCTGTGCGGGCATCGCCTACGCCTTGCTGTTCGGCGTCATCGCCCCGTCCCTGAAGCCGATCTGGCTGAGCCCGGCAATCAGGGACACGGTGCGCGCCAACAAACCTTGCGACACGACCGTGCTGGCCTCGGCGCGTTATCAGGAGCCGAGCCTGGTGTTCCTGGTCGGCACGAAAACGGTGCTGACCGATGTCGGGGGCGTGGCGGAACATCTGCTCGCCGATCCCGCTTGCTCCTTGGGCCTGGTGCCGATCGGCGACGAGCAGAAATTGAATGGCATGCTGTCCGCGCAAGGCAAGTCGGCGAACCGCCTCGCCGAAGTCGACGGTCTCAACTATTCGTCGGGAGACAAACTGTCGCTCGGTCTCTACCGTATAGTGCAATGACTTCTATGATGGAGTCGAGTTCCCAATGCTCGTGAAATCGCGCCCTCGAGTTTCCAGATCGCTCCTCGGGATAGGACGCCGATCCCTCGGCAATTTTCGCGACACCCTGCAGATCGCAAGACGGCGCCTTGCCGTTCGCCCCGCTCGCTATCCCAACATCTCATGGTGGGCGTGGGGTCTGGTCTGGGTCTTTCTGACGGCCGCGGTCTTTGTCCGTCTCGATACGCCGGCAGGAGTGGCACATGGCCAATGGTCGGCGGGCGCGGCCAGGCTTGCCGAGTTCTTCACGCAGTTCGGACTGGGCGGCTGGTATCTCATCCCGTCCTCGCTGCTGCTTGTCGCGGCCAATCTGACGGATTGGCGAAGCCTTTCGCGGCGCGCGCTGATGCTGGTCTACAGTTGGACCTGCCTGGCTTTCCTGGTGCTGAGCGCCGTTGGCCTGTCCGGCCTAACGGTCAATGTCCTCAAATATGCCATTGGCAGGGCTCGCCCGCTCTATTTTCCGGATTTCGGCGTCCTTGCGCTGCACCCTTTTGCCTTCGACGCGCGCTTTGCCGGCTTTCCGTCCGGCCATGCCACGACGATGGGCGCCGTGTTCGGCATCCTGCTGCTTTTGTTTCCGCGGCGTTGGTACATCGCCTTGGTGGTCACGGCCTGCATCGCCTCGACCAGGGTCTTCGTCGGCGCGCACTACCCGAGCGACACCGTTGCCGGCTTCGGCCTCGGCTGCGCCTTCGCGGTGGCGTGCGGACTGGTCTTTGCCAGGCTCGGCTTCATCTTCAGGCCGGCACCGTCAGGATTGCCGGTCCGCAAGCCATCGTTCCGGCTTGTTGCCACGGCAAAATAGGTCGCTGCCGCCGTCCGCACCGCGGCGGCCTTATGTGGAGGAGGCGGGCCTTGCCCGCCCGCTCATGGCCCGGGGATACGGATCGCCTGTGTCTTAACGCAGCCGCTTCGGCCGCGGATCGGACAATTCACCGGCCAGCCGGCGATCGAGATAGTCGGCGCATTCCTCGATCAGCACATCGGCGTCGTTGGCGAAGAAATGGTTGGCGCCGGGCAGGGTCTTCTGCGTGATGGTGATGCCCTTTTGCGTGTGCAGCTTGTCGACCAGGCCTTGCACATCCTTCGGTGGCGCTACCTTGTCGGCATCGCCGTGAATGATCAGGCCCGAGGACGGGCAGGGCGCCAGGAAGGAGAAATCATAGGTGTTGGGCTGCGGCGCGATCGAGATGAAGCCCTCGATTTCGGGCCGGCGCATCAGGAGCTGCATGCCGATCCACGAACCGAAGGAATAGCCGGCCACCCAGCAGCTCTTGGAATCCGGATGCAGCGACTGCACCCAGTCGAGTGCGGCCGCCGCGTCCGACAACTCGCCGGTGCCGTGGTCAAACTCGCCCTGGCTGCGGCCGATGCCGCGGAAATTGAAGCGCAGCGTGGTGAAATCGCGCTTCTGGAACATGTAGAAGAGGTCATAGACGATCTTGTTGTTCATCGTACCGCCGAACTGCGGGTGCGGATGCAACACGATGGCAATCGGCGCGCTCTTTTCCTTCGAGGGCTGGTAGCGTCCCTCCAGGCGGCCGGCCGGACCGGTAAAAATGACCTCAGGCATGAAATACTCCACGTGACATATACAAATGCGCGGCGCCCGGAACTCTTGCTCTGGCCCCGCTTCCACAGACCTTGACGCAGGGCGGGCGTCTTCCTAGAAGCTAGTTTAGAATTGTTCAAAACTGGGTGGCCGAAACGCAATCGCCCGGTCGCACTCGCCGCAAGCCGCGTAAATAGGACGGCTTGCCTTGGAATTTCAAGGAAATAACGCCATACGTCGGCGGAATGGCTTTTGACGGGAAGAACTGGACGAAAATGGCCGCGATACGCGCCTATCTCGACTATAATGCCAGTGCGCCGCTGCTTTCAGCGGCGCGCGAGGCCATGGTCGCGGCGATTGACGCAGCCAACCCCTCGTCGGTCCATGCCGAGGGGCGTGCCGCGCGCAGGCTGATCGACAATGCCAGGCGCGACGTGGCGGCACTGGTCAACGGCAAGGCCGAACATGTCGTCTTCACCTCGGGTGCGACCGAGGCCGCCTCGACGCTGCTGACGCCGGACTGGCAGATGGGGCGCGGCGCCATTCGCATGAGCCGGCTCTACGTGTGCGAGGCCGACCATCCATGCCTGCTGAATGGCGGACGCTTTCCGGCAAAGCTGGTGACGCGGATCGGTGTCGGCGCTGATGGCATCGTCAGTCTCGACGCCTTGACGGCTGCGCTCGGCGGTCACGATAGGGCCGATGGCTTGCCGTTGGTCGCGATCCACGCCGCCAACAACGAAACCGGCGTCATCCAGCCGATCGACCGCATGGCGGAGATCGTCGGGGCGGCGGGCGGCATTCTTGTCGTCGACGCCGTTCAGGCCGCGGGCCGCGTTTCCATCGATATGTCGGCTGGATATGCCGACTATGTGATTCTGTCCTCGCACAAGATCGGCGGCCCCAAGGGCGCCGGCGCCATCGTTGCCGCTGCCGACCTGATGATGCCGAAGCCGCTGATCAATGGCGGCGGCCAGGAAAAGGGCCACCGTGGCGGCACCGAGAACTTGCCCGGCATCGCCGGTTTTGGCGCCGCCGCGCGCGAAGCGCTGGCCGGGCTGAAGGCCATCGGTGCCGTGCGTCGGCGTCGCGATGAGCTCGAAACGTCAATCAAGACGCTGGTGCCGGACGTGGAAATCTTCGGAGCCGGCGCGCCAAGGCTTGCCAACACGACATTCTTCGCTATTCCCGGCGTCAAAGCCGAAACCGCCCAGATCGCCTTTGATCTAGGGGGCGTGGCGCTTTCCGCCGGTTCCGCGTGCTCGTCGGGCAAGGTCGGGCCGAGCCACGTGCTGAAGGCCATGGGACACGGCGACAGCCTTGGTGCCTTGCGCGTATCGGTCGGTGCCGCGACCGCCGACGAGGATATCGAACTGTTCCGCACCGCGCTGGCAAGCATTGCCGCGCGTCGGGCGGGTAGAGAGAAGGCCGCGTAGCGGTTGGAGCATCGGACCGGGAAATCCGATGCTTGAGAAAAAGGATCAGGCTTCGGCCTGGTAGAGCCGTGCGTTTCATGCTGGCCGGGTGAATTTCCGGTCGAGGCGCACTATATGAAACTTACGCTGCCGCGGACGCTGCTCGGGCGTTCATTCGGCGGTGCCATAGTTTGAAAACTGTCGGGCCTTGACCCCGGCGTGGATGGAGAACGCATATGCCTGCTGTGCAGGACACGATCGATCGGGTCCGAAAGATCGACGTCGACCAATACAAATACGGATTCCAGACCGAGATCGCTGTCGACAAGGCTCCCAAGGGCCTGAGCGAAGACATCATCCGCTTCATTTCGGCCAAGAAGGACGAGCCGTCCTGGATGCTGGAATGGCGCCTCGAAGCCTATCGCCGCTGGCTGACGCTCGAAGAGCCGACCTGGGCGCGCGTCAACTATCCCAAGATCGATTTCCAGGACATCTACTATTACGCGGCGCCCAAGAGCACGCCCGGACCGACTTCGCTCAGCGACGTCGATCCCGAGATCTTGAAAGTCTACGAGAAGCTCGGCATTCCGTTGAAGGAGCAGGAAATCCTCGCCGGCGTGCAGAAGACCGACGCCTCGGAGCTTGAGGAAGTCAGCGACAATGTCTACAAATCGGGCCGCGTCGCAGTCGACGCGGTGTTCGATTCCGTGTCTGTCGTCACCACCTTCAAGAAGGAGCTGGCGCAGGCCGGCGTCATCTTCTGCTCGATCTCCGAAGCGATCCGCGAGCATCCAGAACTGGTCAAGAAATATCTCGGCTCGGTCGTGCCGACCTCCGACAATTTTTACGCCACGCTGAATTCGGCCGTGTTCACCGACGGCTCGTTCGTCTTCGTGCCCAAGGGCGTGCGCTGCCCGATGGAGCTGTCGACCTATTTCCGTATGAACGAGAAGAACACCGGCCAGTTCGAGCGCACGCTGATCATCGCCGAGGAGGGGGCCTACGTCTCCTATCTCGAGGGCTGCACGGCGCCGCAGCGCGACGAGAACCAGTTGCATGCCGCCGTGGTCGAACTGGTCGCGCTCGACGATGCCGAGATCAAATATTCGACGGTGCAGAACTGGTACCCCGGCGATGCCGAGGGCAAGGGCGGCATCTACAACTTCGTCACCAAGCGCGGCGACTGCCGTGGCCATCGTTCGAAGATCTCGTGGACGCAGGTCGAGACCGGCTCGGCGATCACCTGGAAATATCCGAGTTGCATCCTGCGCGGCGACGATTCCTCGGGCGAGTTCTATTCGATCGCCGTGTCGAACGGCTACCAGCAGGTCGATAGCGGCACCAAGATGATCCATCTCGGCAAGAACACGTCGAGCCGCATCATCTCCAAGGGTATAGCCGCCGGCTTTTCGCAGAACACCTATCGCGGCCAGGTTTCGGCGCACCGCAAGGCGACCAACGCCCGCAACTTCACCAATTGCGACTCGCTGCTGATCGGCGACCAGTGCGGCGCGCACACCGTGCCTTACATGGAAGCCAAGAACTCGACGGCGCAGTTCGAGCACGAAGCGACGACGTCGAAAATATCAGAGGACCAGAAGTTCTACGTCATGCAGCGCGGCATCCCGGAAGAGGAAGCCATCGCGCTGATCGTGAACGGCTTCGTCAAGGATGTCATCCAGCAGCTGCCGATGGAGTTTGCCGTAGAGGCGCAGAAGCTGATCGGCATCTCGCTGGAAGGCTCGGTGGGCTGACCGGCCCGGATAAATATTCAGGAAACAAAAATGCTTGAGATCAAGAACCTGCACGCCCGCATCGTCGATGACGGCACCGAGATCATTCGGGGCTTGAACCTGACGGTGAAAGCCGGCGAGGTCGCCGCGATCATGGGACCGAACGGGTCGGGCAAATCGACGCTCTCCTACATCCTCGCCGGCCGCGAGGACTATGAGGTGACCGAGGGCGACATCCTCTACAACGGCCAGTCGATCCTCGAAATGGATCCGGCCGAACGCGCCACTTCCGGCATCTTCCTCGCCTTCCAATATCCGATGGAAATACCGGGCGTGGCGACCATGGAATTCCTCAAGGTGGCTATGAACGAGCAGCGCAAGGCGCGCGGCGAGGAACCGCTGAAGATTCCGGAATTCCTGAAGCGGGTGAAGGAAGCCGCCGCCTCGCTCAACATGGACATGGCGATGCTGAAGCGGCCACTCAATGTCGGCTTCTCCGGCGGCGAGAAGAAGCGCGCCGAGATCCTGCAGATGAAGCTGCTGGAGCCGAAACTGTGCGTGCTCGACGAGACCGATTCCGGCCTCGACATCGATGCGCTGAAGATTGTCTCGGATGGCGTCAACGCACTGCGCTCGCCGGACAGGGCGTTCCTGGTTATCACCCACTACCAGCGCCTGCTCGAACACATCGTGCCTGATAGCGTGCATGTGCTCTACAGGGGCCAGGTCATCAAGTCGGGCGACAAGTCGCTGGCGCTCGATCTTGAAGCGAACGGCTATGCCGGCGTCATCGGGCAAGCCGCGTAACGTGCCAAGTCATTTTGTTCCAAAAGACAGGCGAGACTGATGAATATGCACACACAACCGCAGCGGACACCGGCCGAGACAGCGTTGATCGACGCCTTCGGCGAACGGCTGTCGCTTTTGCCGGGAGACGGCGCGGTGATGCTGAAGCGCGACGACGCCATAGAAGCGGTCAAGCACGGCCTGCCGACGCGGCGCATCGAATCCTGGCACTATACCGACCTGCGCCGGCTGTTGAGTGCGGTGCCGGACTTCGATCCGGCCGCCGCCGCCAAAGCCATCGCGCCAATCGTCGACGGTTCGACGGTTCTGACCCTGTTGAACGGGGTATCAAGCGCCAAGGCGCCGGTCGTCGACGGCGTCAGCGTCCAGCGTCTGTCCGAAAAGCTGACCGACGGCAGCATCGCGCCGGGGCTTGATCCCTATGGCAGCGACGACGCCATCGGCGCGCTGAACACGGCCTTCGTTGCCGACGGCTATTTTGTCGATATCACCGATGGTGCCGAATTGGAAAAGCCGATCGAGCTGCAGAACCTGCAGGCCGGTGGCCAGACCCATGTGCGCCTGCCGGTGCGGGTTGGCACCGGCGCCAAGGCGGTCATCGTCGAGCGTCAAGCCGGCGAGGGCGCGGCGCTGACGAGCTCGGTCAGCCAGCTCGTGCTTGGCGAGGGCGCCGAGGTGACCTGGCTGATCGTCCAGGAGCAGCCGGATACGGCGACACATCTGGCGCAGTTCAAGGCCCATATCGGCAAGGATGCCAAACTGACGCTGTTCGTCATGAACGCCGGCGGCAGGCTGGTGCGCCAGGAAATCATGGTCAAGACGACGGGCGAAGGCGCCGACTTCAAGCTGCGCGGCATCAATCTTCTGGCCGGCGACACCCATACCGACGTCACCATGGTGCTCGACCATGCCGTGCCGCATACGACATCGACCGAAGTCATCCGCAATGTGGTGACCGGCAAGGCGCGGGGCGTGTTCCAGGGCCGCATCAATGTCCATCAATATGCGCAGAAGACCAACGCCAAGATGGCCTGCAACACGCTGCTTTTGTCGGACGATGGCGAGTTCTCGACCAAGCCGGAGCTCGAGATCTTTGCCGACGACGTCGTCTGCGGCCATGGCGCGACGGTCACCGAGATCGACCACGACCATTTGTTCTACCTGATGGCGCGCGGCGTCGACGAAAAGAGCGCGCGGGGGTTGCTCGTCAAGGCGTTCGTCGCCGAGGTGATCGAGGAACTGGATGACGAAACGATCGTCGAGGCGCTGGAAGCGCGGCTCGATGAGTGGTTCGTGACGCACGGCTAAATGTGATGGACCAGAAGATCGAAACCACCCCCTACGACGTCGAGACGATCCGCCGTGACTTTCCGATTCTGTCGCGCGAAGTCTATGGCAAGCCGCTCGTCTATCTCGACAACGGCGCCTCGGCGCAGAAGCCGCAGGTGGTGCTGGATACCATCGAGCACGCCTACAGCCAGGAATACGCCAACGTTCATCGCGGCCTGCATTTCCTCTCCAATGCCGCCACCGACGCCTATGAGAAGGCGCGAGAAACGGTGCGCCGTTTCCTCAACGCGCCAAGCACCGACAACATCGTCTTCACCTCGAACACGACCTCGGCCATCAACACCGTTGCTTATGGCTATGGCATGCCCAATATCGGCGAGGGCGACGAGATCGTGCTGTCGATCATGGAGCACCATTCCAACATCGTGCCGTGGCATTTCATCCGCGAACGCCAGGGCGCCAAGCTGGTCTGGGTCCCGGTCGACGACCTCGGTGTCTTCCACATCGAGGAATTCGAAAAACGCCTGACCGGCCGCACCAAGCTCGTCGCCATCACGCAGATGTCGAATGCACTGGGTACGGTGACGCCAATCAAGGAGATTGTCCGGATCGCTCACGCCCGCGGCATTCCCGTGCTTGTCGACGGCAGCCAGAGCGCAGTGCACATGCCCATCGACGTGCAGGATCTCGATTGCGATTTCTTCGTCTTTACCGGCCACAAGGTCTACGGCCCTTCGGGCATCGGCGTGCTCTACGGCAAGAAGGATAGTCTCGCCGGAATGCGGCCCTTCATGGGCGGCGGCGAGATGATCGAGGAGGTGACGGAAGATATCGTCACCTACAACGACCCGCCGCATCGCTTCGAGGCCGGCACGCCGCCAATCGTCCAGGCCATCGGACTGGGTGCCGCGCTCGACTACATGGACACCGTCGGGCGTGAGCGCATCGCGGCACACGAGGAAGACCTCAAGAATTATGCCCATGAGCGCCTGCGCGCCATCAATTCGCTGCGCATCTTCGGTGATGCGCCTGGCAAGGGCGCCATCATCTCCTTCGAACTAAGAGGTATTCATGCCCATGACGTCTCGATGGTGATAGACAGGCAAGGCGTGGCTGTCCGCGCGGGCACCCATTGCGCCCAGCCGCTGTTGAAACGCTTTGGCGTAACCTCCACATGCAGGGCATCGTTCGGCATGTATAATACCAGGGCCGAAGTCGACGCTTTGGCCGAGGCGCTTGAAAAAGCGCGCAAGTTTTTCGGGTGACGACCATGGAAGATGTGAGCACCACCACCACCGATGCTACGCCGGAAACCGCCGGCAACAGCGTCGTTTCCGCTTCGGCCATCCCGGCTGATGAACTGGCGCGGCTGACCGATGACATCGTCTCGGCGCTGAAGACGGTCTACGACCCGGAAATTCCGGCCGATATTTACGAGCTCGGCCTCGTCTACAAGATCGACGTCGAGGACGACCGCTCGGTCAAGATCGACATGACGCTGACCGCGCCCGGCTGTCCGGTGGCCGGCGAAATGCCTGGCTGGGTCGAGAATGCCGTCGGCGCTGTCGAAGGCGTGTCCGGGGTCGAGGTCAACATGACTTTCGACCCGCCCTGGACGCCCGACCGCATGTCGGAAGAGGCGCAGGTCGCGGTGGGCTGGTACTAGCACCGAGCCCAGTACACTTGCGCCAGTGGTAAAACTTCACCATTTTAGGTGAGGAATCATTCGGCAGGCCTTGAACCTGCATGGAATGGAGAAGGAAAAACATGGGACGCTTTGCCGTCATCACGATGACCGAAAAGGCCGCCGACCGGGTGCGCGAGATCGTCGCCACGCGCGATAACGCGCATGGCATTCGCCTCGGCATCAAGAAGGGCGGCTGCGCCGGCATGGAATACACGGTCGATCTGGTGACCGAGCCGAACGCCAAGGACGACCACATCGAACGCGACGGCGCCCATGTCTACGTCGCGCCCGAGGCCGCCCTTTTCCTGTTCGGCACAGAGATGGATTTCGAGCAGACGACGCTGCGCACCGGCTTCACCTTCCGCAACCCGAACCAGAGCTCGGCCTGCGGCTGCGGCGAATCGGTCGAATTGAAGCCGGCCGATCTGAAAGCCTTGGCCGAGGCGCGCGCTTCGGCCTGAGCATTTCCTTCGCCCGTAAACGGGGTGAAGAAAGCTAATCCACCCACATGCCTGTCCGCTTGTGCCAGTCGGCGATCGATTCCTCGGGATAGACGTCGAACACCTTGTCCTTAGGCCCAACATCGGGTTCGACCCAGTTCGCCTTGTATTTCAGCATCAGATGCACTTTTTCGGGCGGCTTCGGCAGGTCGCTGTCGATCGCCGAGGCGAAGGGATGCACCAGTTCTGGCCACGTCGGGTCGTAGAGCCACAGCGCTGACCCGCATTTGCGGCAAAAATTGCGCTCGCCGGTCGAGACCTCGCAGTTGGGATGCTCGTCGTCCTCGATCTCGGCGCGATAGACGCCAAGGTTTCTCTTGCCCCTGATGTTCAGCGTTCCGTAGTCGGCGCCGAGATTGATGGCGAAACCGCCGCCGCCCTGCTGCTTGCGGCAGATCGAGCAGTAGCACAGCATGAACGGCACGGGCGTGTGGCTTTCCACTTCGAAACGCACGGCGTTGCAGCGACAGGACCCCTTGAGCAGCACAGGCATGGCAAAATCTCCGACACGATAGTCTCAACCTGTCAGCATGATTTTGGTTGCGGCGATGACAAGGCCAAATGCCGGTGACATGATCGCCGCATGGACAATGAACGCATCGCCGAACTGTTCGAGGGCCTCGGTCCGGTCAGCATCCGAAAACTGTTCGGCGGCAAGGGCATCTATTTCGACGGCGTCATCGTCGCCATTGTCCTGCGTGGCGAATTGCTGCTGAAAGCCGACGAGCAAAGCGCACCGGATTTCGAAGCCGCGGGCTGCCGGCAGTGGACCTACACCGGCACGCGCCACGGCAAGCTGGTGGCAATGCCCTACTGGAGCATTCCCGACAGCGCTTTTGACGATCCGGACGAAATGACGGTCTGGGCACGCCGCGCCTATGAGGCAGGGCGGCGCGCCGGCAAGTGACCTACAAGGCCTTGGCGATCTCAGCCGCCAGCCTTGCATTGTTCTCGACCAGCGCGATGTTGGTCTTCAGGCTGCGGCCGCCGGTGAGTTCGAGGATTTTTCCCAGCAGGAACGGTGTCACCGCTTTGCCGGTGACGTTGAGGTCTTCGGCCGCTTTCTGCGCGGCTTCGATGTAGCCCGCCATTTCTTCAGCGGGGATTTCGTGGTTTTCCGGCACCGGATTGGCAATCAGCAAGCCGCCGCCCAAACCCAGAGCCAGGCGCGTCTGATAGAAATGCGCGATGTCATCCGGCTTGTGCAGCGTCAATGGCGCCCGGAACGGCGACTGCCGCGACCAGAAGGCCGGCATCGTCTCGCAGCCATGGCCGATAACGGGCACGCCGCGCGTCTCCAGCACTTCCAGCGTCTTTTCGATGTCGAGGATCGCCTTGGCGCCGGCCGAGACGACGATGACCGGCGTGCGCGCCAGTTCATCGAGGTCGGCCGAGATGTCGAAACTCTTTTCCGCGCCCTTGTGCACGCCGCCGATGCCGCCGGTGGCGAATACCTTTATCCCGACCATGTCAGCCGCGATCATGGTCGCCGCGACCGTGGTGCCCCCGGTGCGGCCTTGCGCGACGGCGAAGCCGAAATCGGCGCGCGACAGCTTCATGGCGCCACCCGTCATCGCCAGCGATTCGCGCTCGCCGTCGGAGAGGCCGATCTTGATGCGGCCGCCAATCACGGCGATCGTCGCCGGCACCGCGCCGCCGTCAGCGATGATCTTTTCGACATTGGCCGCCATGGCGCCATTGTCGGGATAGGGCATGCCATGGGTGATGATGGTGCTTTCGAGCGCCACCACCGGACGCCCGGCGGCCAGGGCTTGCGCCACCGGTGCGTGGATATCGACGAAAGGGCGGGCGGTTTCTGGCGTCATCTCTGATCTCCAATCCGGAGTGCGGCGCATCCACTGCGCTCTATGAATTTGCCGGTCTCATGCCACTTCCCTGGCATCCGGCACAAGGGCCAGCGCCGCCGCGAAGCTCGCCGCGGTGAATTCGGGCACCGCGTTGGCGCTTTCGATGGCCAGGATTGCCGCCGCGACGCCTTCGCGCAGGGCCTGGCGCAACGGCAGGCCGCGCAGCAGCGCCGCGACCGTCGCGCCCGCCAGCGCGTCGCCGGCGCCGGTGACATCGGCGACTTTTCTGGGGGCAGGTGGCACGATCGAGAAGGCGCCCGTACCGTCGAAACCCAGCACAGGGCCGCTGCCTGCCGTGACCACGCCGCTACCAAGGCCGCTGCTCCGCAACCCGTCGATCATTTCCCGCTCGCCGGCACTTGCGTTGACGCCGGCCAGCACAGCGGCCTCCCGTCGGTTCATGAAGAGTTGGGCCAGCCCGCCGAGCACCGGTATCAGCCGCGTCACCTTGGCCGGGGAAATCGCGATGGCGAAAACCGGTTTACCGGCGGCGAGCGACAGCAACCCCTCCAGTGCGGCCGACGGCAGGTTGGCGTCGCACAGGATGGCATCCGCGGCGGCCACTTCCTGGCGTATCTTGGAACGCCTGATCTGCTTGGGAAAAGCCAGGTCGTACAATGCCATGTCGGCAAAGCCGACGATCAATTCGCCCTCGCGATCGATCAGCGCTGTGTAGCTCGGCGTGGCACGATCGAGGAACACCGCCGAAAGATCGGCGATGCCTGCCTCGGCGATGGCCCGTGAAACCGTATCGGCTGACGCATCGCCACCGCGCACCGAAAGCAGCGATGCGCAGAGGCCGCGCCGCACCATGCTGCGCAACGCATTGAAGACGCCACCGCCGACATCCTCGCGCATCGTGCCGGGATTGGAGGCGGCCGGCACATAGGGGCCGGACACCTGGCCACGCCGGTCGATATGGGCACCGCCCACGGCCAGTATCTTCAAGGAATCCACCATGGCGGCGATATGACCTTTGTTGTCGGGACCGCACAAGCGCTAGAGTGCGCGACAGAGCTTCGCATGCAGGATGGCGATTCGGCCGGGCGATACGATCGAGCCGTCTGGCCCAATGCGCGGCCTGTTCCTGCCCGGGCGGAGCCTGTTCTGCCCGGGTTTGCGAGACAAAAAAAGAACAAATCAGGATATCGCTTGTTTTTCAATTGGTTGTCACCCCTTGCCAAATGAGAACAAAAAAGGTACAAAATGACAAGGATTACGGATTGTCCGGCCTTCATTGACGACCAAGGGGTGATGTATCATGGCTCAGAATTCTTTGCGGCTGGTAGAGGATAAGGCAGTGGACAAATCAAAGGCTCTGGATGCGGCGCTGTCGCAAATCGAGCGGGCTTTCGGCAAGGGCTCGATCATGCGGCTCGGCGCCAACGAGCAGGTCGTCGAGATCGAAACGGTGCCGACCGGGTCGCTCGGCCTCGACATCGCGCTCGGCGTCGGCGGTCTGCCGCGCGGCCGTATCATCGAGATCTACGGGCCGGAAAGCTCGGGCAAGACGACGCTGGCCCTGCATACCGTGGCCGAAGCCCAGAAGAAGGGCGGCATCTGCGCCTTCGTCGATGCCGAGCACGCGCTCGATCCGGTCTACGCCCGCAAGCTCGGCGTCGATCTTGAAAACCTGCTGATCTCGCAGCCCGACACCGGCGAGCAGGCGCTGGAAATTTGCGATACGCTGGTGCGTTCCGGCGCCATCGACGTGCTGGTGGTCGATTCGGTGGCGGCGCTGACGCCGCGCGCCGAAATCGAGGGCGAGATGGGCGATTCGCTGCCCGGCCTGCAAGCCCGCCTGATGAGCCAGGCGCTGCGCAAGCTGACCGCCTCGATCTCACGCTCCAACACCATGGTCATCTTCATCAACCAGATCCGCATGAAGATCGGCGTCATGTTCGGTTCGCCCGAGACGACGACCGGCGGCAACGCGCTGAAATTCTACGCCTCGGTACGTCTCGACATCCGCCGCATCGGCTCGGTCAAGGATCGCGACGAGGTGGTCGGCAACCAGACCCGCGTCAAGGTGGTCAAGAACAAGCTGGCGCCGCCCTTCAAGGTGGTCGAGTTCGACATCATGTATGGCGAGGGCGTCTCCAAGACTGGCGAACTGGTCGATCTCGGCGTCAAGGCCGGTGTGGTCGAGAAGTCGGGCGCCTGGTTCTCCTATAATTCGCAGCGTCTCGGCCAGGGCCGCGAAAACGCCAAACTGTTCCTGCGCGACAATCCCGACACCGCGCACGAGATCGAACTGGCGCTCAGGCAGAATGCCGGGTTGATCGCCGAAAAATTCCTCGAAAACGGTGGCTCAGAGGGCAATGGCGACGATGGTTTTGAGGACGAAGCCGGCGCGATGTAGGGCAGCGCCAGAGTTTGGCCATAAATCCAGCCTATTATCCGATGCTTAAGTAACAGAGTTCTGTAGTACCGCGTTCCAAACCGCCGGCCTTCGCGCCGGCGGTTTTCGTTTGCGTGCCTGCGCAAGTGCCGGTGCAAAGCGCGAATTGGCCCAATTCCGTGTTTCTGGACAGGGTCAAGAGCTACGGCTAAAAGGCCAACTCCATCTTCTAGAAAACACAGAGCCATCTCCCGCCGGTCCGGCCGGCGGCTCTCTTGAAAAGGCAGTATCCATGAGTGGCGTGAACGAGATCCGGTCGACATTTCTCGACTATTTCCGCAAGGAGGGCCACGAGGTCGTGGCCTCGAGCCCGCTCGTGCCGCGCAACGATCCGACGTTGATGTTCACCAATGCCGGCATGGTGCAGTTCAAGAACGTCTTCACCGGTTTGGAGAAGCGCCCCTATTCGCGTGCCACCACGGCCCAGAAAAGCGTTCGCGCCGGCGGCAAGCACAACGATCTCGACAATGTCGGCTATACCGCGCGCCACCTGACTTTTTTCGAGATGCTCGGCAATTTCTCCTTCGGCGATTATTTCAAGGAGCGCGCCATCGAGCTTGCCTGGAACCTCATCACCAAGGAATTCGGGCTGAAGAAGGACAAGCTGCTGGTCACCGTCTACCACACCGACGATGAGGCGGCCGGTTTCTGGAAGAAGATCGCCGGTTTCTCCGACGATCGCATCATCCGCATCCCGACCTCGGACAATTTCTGGGCGATGGGCGATACCGGACCCTGCGGCCCGTGCTCGGAAATCTTCATCGACCGTGGTGAGCACATCTGGGGCGGCCCTCCCGGCAGTCCGGAGGAGGATGGCGACCGGTTCCTTGAATTCTGGAACCTGGTGTTCATGCAGTATGAGCAGGTGACGAAGGAGGAGCGCGTCGACCTGCCGCGCCCGTCGATCGATACCGGCATGGGCCTGGAGCGCATGGCATCCATCCTGCAGGGGGTGGAGAGCATCTTCGAGACCGACCTGTTCCGTCATTTGATCGATGCTGCGTCCTCCGCGCTTGGGCGCGTGCCCGATGCGGAAACGGTTGCCTCCTACCGCGTCATTGCCGATCACCTGCGCTCGTCCTCCTTCCTGGTCGCCGACGGCGTGCTGCCGTCGAACGAAGGCCGCGGCTATGTACTGCGTCGCATCATGCGCCGCGCCATGCGCCATGCGCAGCTGCTCGGCGCCCGCGATCCGTTGATGTGGAAGCTGGTGCCGGCGCTGGTGCGCGAGATGGGCCAGGCCTATCCGGAACTGGTGCGCGGCGAAACGATGATTACCGAGACCTTGAAACTGGAGGAGACACGGTTCCGCAAGACGCTGGTGCGCGGCCTCGGGCTGCTCTCCGAGGCGACGGAGAAGCTCGGCGCCGGCGATATGCTGGATGGCGAGACGGCATTCAAGCTCTACGACACCTATGGCTTCCCGCTCGACTTGACGCAGGACGCGCTGCGCCAGCGCAGCATTTCGGTCGATCTTGCCGGCTTCACCAATGCGATGGAGCAGCAGAAGGCGGAGGCGCGCAAGCACTGGGCCGGGTCCGGCGAGGCCGCCACCGAGACGGTTTGGTTCTCCGTGCGCGAAAAAACCGGCGCCACCGAATTCCTCGGCTACGAAACCGAGCAGGCTGAGGGCCTCATCCAGGCGCTGGTCAAGGACGGCAAGACCGTTGACAGCGCCGCCAAGGGCGATGCGATCGCCGTGGTCGTCAACCAGACGCCGTTCTATGGCGAATCCGGCGGCCAGATGGGCGACACCGGCGTAATCTCGGGTGAGGGGTTCTCGATCGAGATTTCCGATACGCAGAAGAAGGCCGATGGTCTGTTTGTGCATCTCGGCAAGGTGATCGCAGGCACAGTCAAGACGGGTGCCGCGGTCGAACTGAAGGTTGATCATGCCCGGCGTTCCAGGCTGCGCGCCAACCATTCCGCGACGCATCTGATCCATGAGGCGCTGCGCGAGGTGCTGGGCACCCATGTCGCTCAAAAAGGCTCGCTGGTCGCGCCCGAGCGCCTGCGTTTCGATATCTCGCACAACAAGCCGATCTCTCCGCAGGAGCTCGAGGAGGTCGAGCGCATGGCCAACGAGATCGTCGTCCAAAACAGCCCGGTGACCACGCGCCTGATGTCGGTCGACGACGCCATTGCTGAGGGCGCGATGGCGCTGTTCGGCGAGAAGTATGGTGACGAGGTGCGCGTCGTCTCGATGGGCACGGGCGTTCATGGCGCCAAGGCCAACCGGCCTTATTCGGTCGAGCTTTGCGGCGGCACGCATGTCAGGGCGACCGGCGATATCGGCTTGGTACGCATCGTTTCGGACGGCGCGGTCGCCGCAGGCGTGCGCCGCATCGAGGCGCTGACAGGCGAAGCCGCGCGAAAACATCTCGACGAGCAGGACAGGCGGCTGAAGGCGGCCGCCGCCACGCTGAAGATCTCGCCGGCGGATGTGCCAGCGCGCGTCGAAGCGCTGCTCGAAGAGCGCAAGAAGCTCGAGAAGGACCTGGCCGAAGCGCGCAAGAAGCTGGCGCTGGGCGGCGGGTCGCCTGCCGATGCGCCGGCCGCCAACGAGATCGTCGCTGGCGTCGGCTTCCTCGGCAAGGCGGTTTCCGGCGTCTCGCCGAAGGATTTGAAGCCGCTGGCCGACGCCGGCAAGACTTCGTTGGGCTCTGGCGTCGTCGTGTTCGTTGGCGCTGGCGAGGACAACAAGGCGAGCGTCGTGGTCGCCGTCACCGATGATCTCGTCAACCGCTTCAGCGCCGTCGACTTGGTGCGCGTCGCCTCCGCCGCATTGGGCGGGCAGGGCGGCGGCGGCCGTCCCGACATGGCCCAGGCCGGCGGACCGGACGCGTCGAAAGCCAACGATGCGATCGCGGCGGTAAGGGCGGCTCTCGAGGCGGCGTAAGCGTCGGATTGGACTTATTACGACGGTTGGGAGGGGCGCTGCCCCGCAGCCATCTCAATCCTTGTCAACTAACCTTGTCGGTGCGCGCAAAGCTTGCACGCAGCGAGACACGAGCATACCAGTCCCGGATACCCGCAAACCGCGCCAGCAAGTCGCGCCCCTCGATCACCTTGACGAAATAGCCGATCATCGGCGCCGCATGCAGGTCGGCCAACGTCAGCTGGTCGCCAAGCAGCCATGGCCCTTGTGCCCTCAGCGACGTCAGCACCCCGAGCACTGTTTCGGCTTGCCGCAGCCCGTCGGCGATCAGCGCCTCGTCGGGCGCTTCTTTTTCCAGCCGCTCGACAGCGACGTCCCAGACCATCGCCCGATAGGCATAGGCATCGAGCATGCCGATGATCTGGCCCATCCTGGCGCGGCCGCGCGCATCGGCAGGCTGCAACGCCGGCCCATCGAAGGCCTCGTCGACATAGCGAGCGATCGCGCTGGTCTCGAACAGGCGGAACTCGGCGTGCTGGAAGGCCGGAATGCGGCCGAACGGATGGTGTTCGAGATACCAAGCCGGGACCCCCTCGGAGGCGAAGATGTCGAGCGGCACCAGCTCGCAGTCGATGCCTTTCTCCGCCAGCGCCATCCGCGTGATGCGCACATACACACTGTACTCCGCGCCGTAGAGGATTGGCCTTGTCAAGCTGTCAGCCCTTTGCTTTCGCCGGCCCTAAAAACCGAAGGCTTCTTTCGGAACCTTCGGCATTTGGAACTGCGGGTACCTACGCCATCGCCTTCTGCAAATTCTCGTCGATCTTGTCGAGGAAGCCGGTGGTCGACAACCAAGGCTGGTCGGGACCAATCAAAAGCGACAGGTCCTTGGTCATATAACCGCTCTCGACGGTCTGGATGCAGACCTTTTCCAGGGTCTCGGAAAAACGCTTCAGTTCGGCGTTGTCGTCGAGCTTGGCGCGGTGCGCCAGGCCCCGTGTCCAGGCGAAGATCGAGGCGATCGAATTGGTCGAGGTTTCCTCGCCCTTCTGATGCTGGCGATAATGGCGGGTGACAGTGCCGTGCGCGGCTTCGGCTTCGACGGTCTTGCCATCCGGCGTCATCAGCACCGAGGTCATCAGGCCGAGCGACCCAAAGCCTTGAGCCACCGTGTCGGACTGGACGTCGCCGTCATAGTTCTTGCAGGCCCAGACATAGCCGCCCGACCATTTCAGGCTCGACGCCACCATGTCGTCGATCAGGCGGTGCTCGTACCACAGCTTCTTCGACTTGAACTCGGCCTCGAATTCAGCCTCGTAGACCTCCTGGAATATGTCCTTGAAGCGGCCGTCATAGGCCTTGAGGATGGTGTTCTTGGTCGACAGGTAGACCGGATAATTGCGCAGCAGGCCGTAGTTCAGCGACGCGCGGGCAAATTCGCGGATCGACTCGTCTAGATTGTACATGGCCATGGCGACACCGGCGCCGGGCGCATCGTACACGTCATGCTCGATCACTTGGCCATCCTCGCCGACGAATTTGATCGTCAGCTTGCCCTTGCCGGGAAAGCGGAAATCGGTGGCGCGATACTGGTCGCCGAAGGCGTGACGGCCGACGATGATCGGCTTGGTCCAGCCGGGTACCAGGCGCGGCACGTTCTTCATGATGATCGGCTCGCGGAAGATGGTGCCGCCCAAAATGTTGCGGATGGTGCCGTTGGGCGATTTCCACATCTTCTTCAGCTTGAATTCCTCGACGCGCTGCTCGTCGGGGGTGATGGTCGCGCATTTCACGCCGACGCCGTATTTCTTGATGGCGTTGGCCGAATCGATCGTCACCTGGTCGTTGGTGGCGTCGCGGTGCTCGATGCCGAGGTCGTAATATTCAAGCTTGAGGTCGAGATAAGGGTGGATCAGCTTGTCCTTGATGAACTGCCAGATGATGCGGGTCATCTCGTCGCCGTCGAGTTCGACGACCGGGTTCGCCACCTTGATCTTCGCCATGGAAAGAATGCCTCGTTGCTGGGAATGGGACGGCCTTGCCCGCGTGGCGTTGGCCGGGGATGCCGCCCGTATATCAAAGCGCTTTTGGCCACGCAAACGACGATCGGTCACGAATGCGAGGCCGTGACCCCTGCCATTTGCGAATGCTTCATTTTCCCGGTCGAATATGGCAGGGGACGCTGAAATGCCGCAAACAGCAGTTCATTGACAATCATGCCCATTACCAAAGATTCCACTAAACCCGCAGCCGCCGGCCCGGCGATCATTCTGGTCGAGCCGCAGCTTGGCGAGAACATCGGCATGGTCGCCCGCGCCATGGCCAATTTCGGACTTTCGGAGCTGCGCCTGGTCAACCCGCGCGACGGCTGGCCGAGCGAGAAGGCGCGCGCCGCCGCTAGCCGTGCTGACCACGTCATCGACGCCGTCAGGGTTTTTGACGACCTGGCCTCGGCGCTCGCCGACCTGAACTTCGTCTTCGCCACCACCGCCAGGCAGCGCGACGGCTTCAAATCCGTGCGCGGCCCGGTGGAAGCAGGCAGGATGCTGCGTGCCCGCTACGAAATGGGACAACGCACCGGCATCCTGTTCGGACGCGAACGCTTCGGTCTTTACAATGACGAGGTTGGCCTCGCCGACGAGATCGTCACTTTCCCGGTCGATCCCGACTTCTCCTCGCTCAACATCGCCCAGGCGGCCTTGCTGATGTCCTATGAGTGGATGAAGTCGGGCCTGGAGGACGAGACCAGCACCAACTTTACGGGGCCTGAGATGAAGCCTGCAAGCAAGGAAGAATTGCACGGCCTGTTCGCCTATCTGGAAGGCGCGTTGGAAGCGCGCGGCTATTTCCGGCCGGCGCCGAAGAAGCCGAAAATGGTCGACAATCTGCGCGCCGTGCTGACGCGCGCCGGCTTCGCCGAACCGGAGCTCAAGGTGTTGCGCGGCATCATCTCGTCACTAGACCGGTTCTCACCGGCGATGCCGCGCGGCGATGGCTCGCCGGGCGATGATCCGAGGCGTTTGCCCGCGGCCGCCGCGCGCGCCCGCAAGGCGGAGGCTGCTGGCCGGGTGGTGCCGGACGCCAACGGCGACGACGCGGACACGCCGCCGCTCGGCGGCAAGGGAACCGACAATGACTGACCAGCCGATCCTGATGTTCGATTCCGGCGTCGGCGGGCTCACCGTGTTGCGCGAGGCGCGCGTGCTGATGCCCGACCGGCGCTTCATCTATGTCGCCGACGATGCCGCTTTTCCCTTTGGCGCCTGGGAAGAGCCGGCGCTGCGGACCCATATACTGGAGCTGTTCGCCAGACTGCTCGACCGCTTTGCGCCGGCCCTTTCGGTCATCGCCTGCAACACCGCCTCGACGCTGGTGATCGATGCGCTGCGCGATACCTTTCCTTGCCATCCCTTCGTCGGCACGGTGCCTGCGGTCAAGCCGGCGGCCGAGCGCACGCGCTCGGGCCTGGTCTCGGTGTTGGCGACCCCGGGCACGGTAAAGCGCCAGTACACGCGCGACCTGATCGCCAAATGGGCGCAGAAATGCCATGTCCGCCTGGTCGGCAGCGACCGGCTGGCGGGTCTGTCCGAAGCCTACATGCGCGAGGGCTTCGTCGACGAGGAGGCCGTGCGCGCCGAGATCGCGCCATGCTTCATCGAGCGTGACGGCATGCGCACCGATATCGTTGTGCTGGCCTGCACGCACTATCCCTTTCTGGTCAATCGCATGCGCAAGACCGCGCCCTGGCCGGTCGACTGGATCGATCCGGCCGAGGCGATCGCACGGCGCGTCCTTTCGCTGCTGCCGCCTATCGATGGGGCGCTGCCGCAAGGCGAGCCCGATATCGCGGTCTTCACCTCGGGCAAGGCGGACTTCGCCGTCAGCCGCCTTATGCAGGGCTTTGGGCTGACCGTGCACTTAGACAGTGGCGGAGATGCCCGCCACTCAAACAGGTTCGAAGACGATGCTGCGTTGATCCGGATCGGCCAGGACCAGCCTTAGCGTCAGACCGTCGCCCTGTCTTAGGCCGGAGGCCTTTACGGTGGCGACGACAGGCATGTCGGCAAGCTGAACGCGCACGCCATGGTCGACGAAGTCGGTGACGACGGCTTTGAAAATCTCCCCCTCGCGTCCCCTGAGCATTATTGCCTCGGCAAGGTCGATGGCTGCGTGGTTGATCTGCGAAGCGCGGCTATCCGCACGTCCCATAGCTTTCGGCAATCTGGCGAATGCGTCGGTGACAGCCTGGGGCACGGGCTGGCCGTTGGCGATAGCCAGCGCGCAGCGCACGACATAGCGATCGGCAAGCCGTCGGAGTGGTGCCGTTGCATGAGCATAGGTCGCAGCCATAGCCTCATGCCATGGGACGACGCCGTCGTGATAGGGTTGATAAGACGCGCCGGGGCTTGCATGGCGGATTTCCAGCATCAGTGCTGCTTGTCGCGGATCGGTCGGATCGAGGGTTCGCTGATAGTCTCGCAAACCGGTGGAGGCCGGCCAGGACAGTCCGAGAGCCTGTGCCGCGTTGCGCAATCTTTGAACCTTGAAAGCATCCGGCCCTGACATCACCCGGAACAAGCCGGTGTGGTGCGCAAGCATGGCATCGGCAATCGCCATGTTGGCGGCCAGCGAAAGTGCTGCGTTGTCCTGCTCGGATTGCAGCAGCGGTCTGAACGAAAGCCGGTATGTGCCATCGGCAAGCCTTTCCACCTCCTGCTCGGGTGGGTCGACGCGGGAAGCCCCGCGACGCTGTTCGTTCATTGCCATGCGCAATGCCATTTCGGCAAAGCCGGCCGGAACGTCGGAAGCCTTCACGCTGTCGTAGGCGAGCTTGGCGCGGCTTTGAATGATTGCCCGCTCCGCACCGTCCAACTTCGTTGCACCGTCCTGCGCAATCCGGACCGTGAAGATAACAGCTGGACGGGGTCCATCCGGCAACAGGCTTGCCGCACCCTCGGCAATCACCGGCGGGTAGAGTCCGGCCTTGCCGTCCGGCAAGTAAAATGTCTCGCCCCGCGTCCAGGCTTCGAGATCCACCGCGTCGCCGTCCTCGACGAACCAGGCCACGTCGGCAATGGCATAATGCAGCAGAAGATCACCACCGCTCGCCTCGATCGAGAACGCCTGATCGAGATCGGTGGAGGCAGCCGGATCGAGCGTGACGAAGGGCATCGCCCTTCGATCGGCATGCTGGTCGGGCACGCGTTTGGCCGCCGCCTCCGCCGCGGCAACTACGTCAGCCGGAAATCCGTCCGGCACGTGTAATTCGGTGCGGATTTTCGCCAGGCCGGTGGAGAGAGCCTGTGAGGGATCGGTCAGGGATTTCATTCAGCCGTCCTACACTGGGGTTCCGGACACGGGAAGGTACCAACGAAAATCGCCAAGGCCGGCCACCGGCTGGCACCGAGCGGACCGGGATGGGCCACTGGCGCTGGAACCGCCGCCGAAGCGCGGCGTTTCTCCTGACAGCAAAGGAGAACCGCTATGCCAGCCACCTCGAAAGCCCAGCAGAAGGCCGCCGGCGCCGCACTCTCCGCCAAACGTGGCGAGACCAAAAAAAGCGAGCTCAAAGGCGCTTCCAAGGGCATGTATGAATCGATGAATGAAAAGCAGCTCGAGGAATTCGCCGAGACGAAGCGCAAGGGACTGCCGGAGAAAAAATCCCAGGATTGAGCGCTTCGAGCCAGACTATCTTGGAAATGAAAAAGGGCCAGCGACGTTTGCTGGCCCTTGGGATTGTTGCGTTGAACAGCCTACCAGCGGTGGCAGCGCCGTACCCTCTCGACGATCACCCTGCGATGACCATGCCGCCACACCACTCTCTTTTTGACGATGACCCGGCAGACCTGTTTGTGGCCGTGCCAATGGCGCGCCATGGCCGGTTCCGGCGCCACCGCCATCGAGCCTGCAAGCACCGCGGCGCCTGCCAGGGTAAGGAAGAACTTCTTCATGTAGTTGGGCTCCTCTAGCTCCAGTCCCTTCCTGTGCCGCTGGCGCAAAACCTCCCGCCACATCCGGCATCGCATCAACGTCGCAAACGCTACATGGTTGTGGTTGGCCACGCTACTCACAAGCTTGACATCGGTTAAATCTCGGTTTAACCAGCCGCCAACGCCGGGCAGCGATGTCCGGTGTTTCTTTTATATACGCAAAGTCAGTCACCCTCTCTGTTTCTGGCCTTGTTTGAACTGACGTGTCCCGTGGGTTTTCCGCCGCGTTGCGTGGGAAAACCCTGTCAGGTCTCGAAAACGGAGGCCAGAGGAGGGCGCGTTTCCTTCATCCGGACCATGAGGTGCCGGGTGTGCTGTTTTGAAAAGGGAATGCGATGAGCAAGCGCGAATCCGCGAAATACAAGATCGACCGCCGTCTCGGCGAAAATATCTGGGGCCGCCCGAAGTCCCCGGTCAACAAGCGTGAATACGGCCCCGGCCAGCATGGCCAGCGCCGCAAGGGCAAGCTTTCCGATTTCGGCCTGCAGCTGCGCGCCAAGCAGAAGCTGAAGGGTCACTATGGCGACGTTTCGGAAAAGCAGTTCCGCAAGGTCTATGAAGAGGCCGACCGCCGCAAGGGCGACACCTCGGAGAACCTGATCGGCCTGCTCGAATCGCGTCTCGACGCGGTCGTCTACCGCTCCAAGTTCGTACCGACCATCTTCGCCGCCCGTCAGTTCGTCAACCACGGCCACGTCAACGTCAACGGCAAGCGCGTCAACATTGGCTCGTACCGCTGCAAGCCGGGCGATGTCATCGAAGTGCGCGAAAAGTCGAAGCAGTTGGTCATCGTCCTGGAGTCGGTCGGCCTTGCCGAGCGCGACGTGCCGGACTACATCGAAGCCGATCACAATAAGATGGTCGCGACCTTCTCGCGCATCCCGGGCCTCGCCGACGTTCCGTTCGCCGTGCAGATGGAACCGAACCTGGTCGTCGAATTCTACTCGCGCTAAGCGAACGCTTTTCTGCGATATCGGAAAAGGCCGCCTTCGAGGCGGCCTTTTTTGTTTTCGGGCATCCGCTTTGCCGTTTCGATTTTCCGGCCGATGCGTTAATCCGGGCGGAAGTCACATTTCCGGGGCCGTCGCGCCATGAACATGCTGCCAGACATCGAAACGCTTGAACCCATCGCCGACGGTGGTTTCCATCCGCTGTTCGCTGATGTGCCGTCCTCGGTCGAGTTCAACAAATTGCGCAAGCGGCTGCTGCGGCTGACCCGCCAGGCGATCGAGGATTTTTCGATGGTGAAGCCCGGTGAGCGCTGGCTGGTCGCGCTATCTGGCGGCAAGGATTCCTACGGTCTGCTTGCCATGCTGCTTGATCTCAAATGGCGCGGGATGCTGTCGGTCGAGTTGCTGGCCTGCAACCTCGACCAGGGTCAGCCGAATTTCCCCAAGCACATCCTGCCC
Source organism: Mesorhizobium salmacidum (SeqCode) (assembly GCF_037179605.1). Lineage (NCBI taxonomy): Bacteria > Pseudomonadati > Pseudomonadota > Alphaproteobacteria > Hyphomicrobiales > Phyllobacteriaceae > Mesorhizobium > Mesorhizobium salmacidum (SeqCode). The sequence continues at coordinate 121,602 of NZ_JAPYKS010000010.1, read as the reverse complement.
GACTATCTCGACGCCAACGGCATAGCCCACCGGATCGAATACCGGGACACCTACTCGGTCGTCACCGACAAGCTCCCGGAGGGCAGCACCTATTGCTCGCTGTGCTCGCGGCTGCGGCGCGGCCATCTCTACAGGATCGCCCGCGAGGAGGGCTGCTCGGCCCTGGTCCTCGGCCATCATCGCGAGGATATTCTCGAAACCTTCTTCATGAACCTGTTCCATGGCGGCCGGCTTGCCGCCATGCCGCCAAAACTGCTCAACGACGACGGCGACGTCATGGTGTTGCGGCCGCTGAGCTACTGCGCCGAGGTTGACCTGGAGAAATTCGCTGCCGCGATGCGGTTCCCGATCATCCCTTGCGATCTCTGCGGCAGCCAGGAAGGGCTGCAGCGCAACGCCATGAAGGCGATGCTCGAAGACATCGAAAAGCGCTTGCCTGGCCGCAAGGACACGATGATCCGCGCTCTGTCCAACACCAGGCCGTCGCATTTGCTCGACCGAAAACTGTTCGATTTCGCCGCCCTCAATGAAACCCTCGCGATCAGGCAAGACATTTCCGATGACATTTGACGATACCGCGATCGACTGGCTGGCCGGCATTCTGGCCGAGGCAGCCCAAGCCGAAATCATGCCGCGCTTTCGCCGATTGGGCGATGGCGATATCCGCCAGAAGACTTCCGCAGCCGACCTGGTGACGGAGGCGGATGTCAACGCCGAGCGGCTGATCACCGCCAGGCTGCGCGAGCGCTATCCCTCGGCCATGATGGTGGGCGAGGAGGCCTGCTCCGAGAATCCGGCGCTGCTCGATGGCTTGGGTGATGCCGAACTGGCATTCACCATCGATCCGGTGGACGGCACCTTCAATTTCGCATCCGGCGTACCGCTGTTCGGCGTCATGCTGGCGGTCGTGGTCAGGGGCGAGACGGTCGTGGGCATCATCCATGATCCGGTGGGCAAGGATTGGCTCATCGCCGCCAAGGGCGCCGGCAGCCATATCAGGCATGCCCATGGCACCCTGGAAAAAGTGCATGTGGCGGCACCCGTGCCGATCTCGCAGATGACCGGCGCGGTCTCCTGGCAATATCTCGACGAACCGGAGCGCTCACGCCTTGCACGCAACCAGACCAAGGCACTGTCGCAGTTCGCTTATCGCTGCGCCGCGCACGAATATCGGCTGCTGGCGAGCGGGCACGCGCATTTTATCGTCTACAACAAGCTGATGCCCTGGGATCACCTGCCCGGCGTGCTGATTCATCAGGAAGCCGGCGGCCATGCCGCGCGCATCGACGGCAGCGCCTATCTGCCCTCGCATGTCGACGGCGGCCTGCTTGTCGCGCCGGACCAGGACAGCTGGCAGGAGCTGCGCCGGGAGCTGTGGGCGCAATAGGTTAAGTTCTACGCCGCGTCTGCGGCAGATCTAGTGCAGGTCGGTGACGTGCCCTGAGACGGGTGTGTTCTGCGGCTGGAACATCTTGCCGCGCTCGGCGATCAGGATCATCAGCAGCGCGGCAACCGAGACGCTGCAGAACCCGGCGGCCAGTGGCGTCACCGTGCCGTTGAAAGCCTGGCCGATCAGCGTGCCGAGAATGCCGCCGAGAAACGTCTGCATGAAACCCAGGATGGATGACGCCGTGCCGGCCAGTTGGCCAAGCGGCTCCATGGCCAATGCGTTGAAATTGGCGCCGAGGCAGCCAAACGGAAGCATGGCGCCGGCAAAGAAGGTGATGAACAGCCAGAGCGGCATCTTCGTTTCCAACGAAACCACCAGCCAGGCCAGGCTGATCACCAGAAACAGCAGCAGCGCGCTTTGCGACAGGCGGCGCATGCCGACGCGGCCGACGAGGCGCGAGTTGAGATAATTGGAGAAGGCGAGCACGCCCGCGACACCGGCGAAGATGACGGGAAACATCTCGCCGACGTTGAAGACGTTGACATAGATCTGCTGCGCCGAGGCGATGAAGCCAAACATGGCGCCGAAGATGAACGTGCTGGCGAAGGCATAGCAGAGCGCGATGCGGTTGGTGAGCACGATGCGGAAGCCGCCGACAATGGAGGAGACCGTCAGTGCCCGGCGATATTCGGGATGCAGCGTCTCGGGCAGGCGCAGCAGCGACCATGCCGACACGATCAGGGCGCCGACGGCCATGGTGACGAATATCCAATGCCAGGTCGCGAACAGCATGATGAACTGGCCGATGCCCGGCGCCACGACCGGAATGGCCATGAACACCATGAAGATCAGCGACATCACTTCGGCCATACGCCGGCCATCGAATGTATCGCGCACGATCGAGACCGCGATGACGCGCGTGGCGGCCGCGCCGATGCCTTGCACGACACGACATAGCAAAAGTGTTTCAAAGCTGGGCGCGATGGCGGCCGCGGCGGCCGCAGCCACATAGATGATCAGGCCGGCGACAAGCGGCGAACGGCGTCCGAACCGGTCCGAGATCGGCCCGAAGAACAGTTGGCCACCGCCGAAACCCAGTATGTAGGCGGTGATCACATATTGCCGGTGGTTTTCATTCTCGACGCCGAGCGAGGCGCCAATCTGCTGCAGCGCCGGCAGCATGATGTCGATAGCCAGCGAATTGAGCGCCATCAGCGCCGCGCAGAGCGCGATGAACTCCCAGCGCGGAATGGGCAAGGCGCTTGCCCCTTGCGGCGCTGATTTCTGCTGGTCCACGGCAAGTCCGATCTCTAAACGAAAACGCGCCGGCGGGCCGGCGCATTGGCTCGTCCTAGTCCCGGGAGCCGGGATGTAAAAATTGCCGAGGTGGGCTGCCCCGGTGCCCAAGGCATGTCGGTGTCGACATGCCTTGGCTGAATTAGGCGGCGCCTTTGACGCTGACGCCCTTCTCGACCAGGAAGGTCTGCAACTCGCCGGCCTGGAACATTTCGCGAATGATATCGCAGCCGCCGACGAATTCGCCCTTGACATAGAGCTGCGGGATCGTCGGCCAGTTGGAATAATCCTTGATGCCCTGGCGCAGTTCGGCGGAGTCCAGGACGTTCACGCCTTTGTAGTCGGCGCCGATATAGTCGAGGATCTGGACGACCTGGCCGGAAAACCCGCATTGCGGAAAGCCGGGCGTGCCCTTCATGAAAAGGACGACGTCGTTGCCCTTCACTTCGTTGTCGATGTAGTCGTTGATACCGCTCATGGAATATCCTTTCACGCCTGTGGGAGTCAGGCTCGAAGCATGTCTTTCAAATAAACCCATAGGTTGCCCGAAACAAGACTTTAGCCATGCCATCACCCGAATGGCGCAAAGAAGGGGCTGTTTTGGGCCAAGCGTGTCGGGTGGAAATGCCTCAGTCGGGAACGCTGGTCTGCAGCGCCAGCGCGTGCAGCACGCCGCCCATATTACCCTTCAGCGCGTCATAGACCATCTGGTGCTGCTGAACGCGGCTCTTTCCCCGAAAGCTCTCGGCCACGACTTCGGCCGCGTAGTGGTCGCCATCGCCGGCGAGATCGCGGATCGTCACGCGGGCGTCCGGTATGCCGTCCTTGATCAGTTTTTCGATATCGTGGGCGTCCATTGCCATTGCAGAAATTCCTGTTCCGGGAGGGCGGCGGCGCGGCCGCCCATGCGATAAGAGTCGGGCGAGCCTAAAGCCTTTCCAATCCGGATTGAAGCGGTTCCGTCCGGAGTTCGTTCTGTTGGTGTTCAGGAGATGGTTTCACCCGGCCCCTGCGCCGGCTCGTCCTCGCGCATCGAGAAGACGCGGCCCAGACTGAAAACCAGCACGTAGAGCGGGGTGTTGACCGCCAGGTTGGCGATCGGCAAATAGCTGGTCACCCGCCAGGCGGGCGAGAAGAACGGCTGGCCGTAGCCATCGCAGACAAGCGAAGAGCCATACTCCCACAAGGCTCCCAAAACAGCCGAGACGGCGAAAAGCTTGATGCAGGTGATGATATGCCTAGCTCGCGTTGGTTCCGGCAGGAGCCAGTTCCAAAGCACCAGACAGACAACCGGAACCGCATAGATGAGGTTCTGCAGGACCAGCATCGGAAGCGTATCGTTGGCCGCGGCGAGAAACTCGGCGCGTGTTTCCAGCCTGGGGCAAACCTCGCTCGAGGTCGTCGACAGCAGGAAGAAGACGAACGGCCCGAGGCACCAGAAAAAGAACAGCGACGGCCAAAAGACGACCGCAAGCAGCGCCCGTAGGGCCAGTTTCTTATGATTGAGCAGGATCTTTTCCGAAAACCGGTTTTCACTTTTCGGGATCATGCTCTCGTCAACTGGCCTGGTCCATGAAGCGCGGGAACCAGCCTTCATGGGCGGTGGTCAGATCGCTGACCGGGATTGCCCTGGCATCGCCGAGCTTCAGCGCGTTGCCGCCCGTCGAGCCGATCCACGGCGCGAAGATGCCGAGTTCGCCCTGCTGCTTGCGAATAGCGTCCCATTCATCGCCATGGGGATCGATCGACAGCGTCAGGAGATAGCGGCCCTGGTCTTCGCCAAACCAGACCGGGATCGGATCGGTACCGACCAGTCCGGGAACGGTCGCGCCGATGCCGGACGCCATCGCCATTTCGGCCAGCGCCACCGCGATGCCGCCGTCGGAGACGTCATGCGCCGCCGTGACGATACCGGACGCGATCAACGAGCGCACATGGTCGCCGACGCGCTTCTCGTGCCCGAGATCGACCGGCGGAGGCGGGCCATCGCTGCGGCCGTGGACATCGCGCATATACGCCGACTGGCCAAGATGCGTTCCCCAGGAAGCCGGCGCGCCCACCAGCAGGATCATCTGGCCTTCCGCGGCGAAACCGATCCGCGCCATCTTCGACCAGTCCGATATCAGGCCGACGCCGCCGATGGTCGGTGTCGGCAGGATGCCCTGGCCGTTGGTCTCGTTGTAGAGCGAGACGTTGCCCGACACGATCGGGAAACCGAGCGCCCGGCAGGCGTCGCCAATGCCTTTCACCGCGCCGACCAGCTGGCCCATGATTTCTGGCCGTTCGGGATTGCCGAAATTGAGATTGTCGGTGGCGGCGAGCGGCAGCGCCCCGGTGGCGGTCAGGTTGCGCCAGCATTCGGCCACGGCCTGCTTGCCGCCCTCATAGGGATCGGCTTCGCAGTAGCGCGGCGTCACGTCGGAGGAGAAGGCCAGCGCCTTGGTCGGATGTCCGTCGACGCGCACCACGCCGGCATCGCCGCCCGGAAGCTGCAGCGAATTGCCCTGGATCAGCGTGTCGTATTGTTCCCACACCCAGCGACGCGAAGACAGGTCCGGTCCGCCAAGCAGCTTCAGCAACGCATCGGCGAGGTCGGCTTGCGGGATATCGTTGGCGGCAAGCGGCGCCGGCTTCTTCGGCTCGACCCACGGGCGATCGTATTCCGGTGCCTTGTCGCCAAGGTCCTTGATCGGCAGGTCGGCGACCTCGTCGCCCTGGTGCCGCACGCGGAAGCGCAGATCGTCGGTGGTCTTGCCGACGATGGCAAAGTCGAGACCCCATTTGTGGAAGATCGCCTCGGCTTCCTTTTCCTTTTCGGGGCGCAGCACCATCAGCATGCGCTCCTGGCTTTCCGACAGCATCATCTCGTAGGCGCTCATACGCTCTTCGCGCACCGGCACCTTGTCGAGGTCGAGCTCGATGCCGAGGTCGCCCTTGGCGCCCATCTCAACCGCCGAACAGGTGAGGCCGGCCGCACCCATGTCCTGGATGGCGATGACCGCGCCCGAGGCCATCAGTTCGAGAGAGGCCTCGAGCAGGCATTTTTCGGTGAAGGGATCGCCGACCTGCACGGTCGGGCGCTTCTCGTCGATCTTGTCGTCGAACTCGGCCGAGGCCATGGTGGCGCCGCCGACGCCGTCGCGGCCGGTCTTGGCGCCGAGATAGACGACCGGAAGGCCGACCCCCTTTGCCTCTGACAGGAAGATCGCGTCCGTCTTGGCAAGGCCCGCGGCAAAGGCATTGACCAGGATATTGCCGTTGTAGCGGGCGTCGAAATTGACCTCGCCGCCGACCGTCGGCACGCCGAAGGCATTGCCGTAGCCGCCGACGCCGGAAACCACTCCGGCGACGAGATGCCTGGTCTTGGGATGGTCGGGAGCACCGAAGCGCAGCGCGTTCATGGCCGCGATCGGCCGCGCGCCCATGGTGAAGACGTCGCGCAAGATGCCGCCGACGCCGGTCGCCGCACCCTGATAAGGCTCGATGAAGGACGGGTGGTTGTGGCTTTCCATCTTGAAGACGACGCAGTCGCCGTCACCGATGTCGACCACGCCGGCATTCTCGCCCGGGCCCTGGATGACCTGCGGACCGGTGGTCGGCAAGGTGCGCAGCCATTTCTTCGAGGATTTGTAGGAGCAGTGCTCGTTCCACATCGCCGAGAAGATGCCGAGTTCGGTAAAGCTCGGTTCACGTCCGACGAGGTCGAGAATGCGCTGATATTCATCGGGCTTCAGCCCATGCGCGGCGATGAGGTCCTGGGTGATCGGCACGGAATTGGAAATGGTCATGGGCGGCGATTTATGTCCATGGAGCAGGGATTTTTGAGTCTCCTCTTATCGCAAGCTTTGCGGCCGATACACCCGTCGGAGAAGGAAAAAGGCAGAAAGCAACAGGGTGATGCGCGCGATAAATCGTGGCAGGCCCTCCCTTGAGCCACGAAAGGCACCCCGACCAGCGATTGAAGCTCCCCCAAAAGCCAAATGGGGAACGCCATGATGTCCCAGCCGTTAGGTCCTATCACTCAGGAGACAGCACGATGGCTACCAAGCAAGGCAAGAACGACAATCGCCTCTCGGACAAGGAGGCTCTCCATATCGCGGAGACCACCGACGTTTCGCCCCGGCAAGCCAAGGAATTGGCTGAGAAGCACGGCAAGGACAAGGCCGAGAAGGAAGCCAAGAACTTCAAGGCCGAAGGCTGATCCGGTCCGGTTCTGACAAGTCTCGGTTTCGCGAAGGCGGCGTCTCGAGGCAAGCAGGGCGGGTGGCCGCGCATGGCTCAGGAAAAACTGTCGTAGCCTGCGCGGCCCTCGTCCAGCAGCCGCCTGATCACCGCGACGCCGCCGGCAATATCCTCGCGCCGCCTTGGCTGCGAAACGCCAAAGCGCACCCCATGGAAAACCCGCTCCGAGCGCCCCGCCTTGAACTCATCCTCATCGTCGATCAGTACGCCATGCTCCAGGCAGGCATTCTTGAACGTGCCGGAAAGCCAGGGATCGGGCAGGGTGAGCCAGACGAACGGCACTTTGTCGTGCGATTTGAATGAGAAGCCTGTCAAGCGTTCGCGCACTATGGCCATGCGGGCGCTGATCTCCGCGATGCTGCGCCTGCGGATTTCGCTGGCCTGACCGGAAAGCACCAGCCGGGAATTCACCTCCGCCAACAGGAATGGCATGCCGCCGGTCATCATCTTGTGGGCGACCCGGATGCGGTGGCGATAGGCAGGCGGGCAGGAGAGCCAGCCGCCACGCAGGCCGGCCGCGACCGATTTCGACAGGCCACCGGCAATGATGGTGCGTTCAGGCGCAAATTCGGCAAGCAGTGGTGTCGGGTCGTCGGTCAGATGGCCGTAGAGGTCATCCTCGATCAGGATGACATTGTATTCACGGGCGACACGCGCGATCGCCTCACGGCGCGCCGACGACAAGGTCACCAAGGTCGGATTCTGCGCCGTTGGCATCAGAAATATCATCTTGGGATGCTTTTGCGCGCAGACACGTTCGAAATCCGCTGGATCAAGGCCTTCATCATCCGAGGCCACCAGCGCGGTGCGCCGGCCTATCAGGCCGGCGCTGCGGGAAATCTGCGAGTAGGTGAGGTGCTCGAAGGCGACATAGTCGCCGGGCGTGGTGAGGGCCGCGATCGCGGCCATCACCGCGGCATGAGTGCCGAGAGTGGGGACGATTGTATCGACCGCTGGCCGGAAGGCGTTCCGTGACAGCCACCGGGCGCCGGCTTCGTACCAGCGATCCGGGAAATCGCGCGTGTAGCTCGAAATCTCATGCGGATGGTCTTGCGCGGCGCGTGACAGGACGTCAGCAACAATGGCGCCCTGGCCGATGTCAGGGGCTGCCGTGCTGTCGAAACGCAGCTTGTCCTTGGGGGCATCGGCATAACGCGTGCCTTCGACGCTGATGTCGGGCTCCTCTGGCTTTGTAACGCCAATGTTCTCTCCCAGCACATAGGTCCCCCGTCCGACCTCGCCACTGACAAGACCGCGCTCACGCAGCAATTGGTAGGCCCGGCCGACTGTGCCGACCGTGGCGCCGATGTCGTAGGCGAGGTCGCGCTGTGGCGGCAGCTTTGCCCCCGCACCGATCACACCCCGGTCGATATCCGCTTCAATGGCGTCTGCGAGGCGCTGATACAGCGGACCTGAACCCGTGAGATCTGGCACCCAATTTGTCATGGTGACAATTTTCTATATTGCACCGTTTCGGGAGTCAATACATATCAATAGCGCGCTAAAAAGGGTGCAATTGATATTATGGCAGAAAGAAAAATGGATACAATCGGAACATTCCGCCACTCCAGAACCGAATTGCTCTGCCGGCCTGCTCCCCCGTCCGGGCAGCGCGGCTTCGCCGGCCGACTTGTGCAAGTGGTCAGGTCGCTGGCGAACTGGATCGACCATCTGCTGGAGCGCCTGCGCGGCCGGCTGGCGCTGCTTGAGATGACCGACGATCAACTCAAGGATATCGGCATCTCGCGTTGCGACGCTCACCGCGAGGGCATCAAGCCGCTCTGGGAATAGGGACCGGTCTATCGGGTGCCTTTGCTCCTGAGGCGCCCAATACCGTGATCGACGAAAACGGCGACGACGCATATCGCCACGAACAGCGCGGTGATGGCGAGCGCCGCTATAGTGACGCTCTCAACGCCATTCCTGGCGATATCGAGGAAGGGGTAGGGCACCTCGCCCGCCAGCGGCGCCCGCGCCAGCGCATAGGCCAGATAGGCGATGGGATAGACAACCCACCAGGAAATATCGCTCCATCTCGTTTTGCCCTCGGCGCCTGACGTCAGCCACCACAGCACGAACAGCACCGGCGTCACGTAGTGCAGCAGGACGTCGCAAAGCAGGAACAGGCCCTGTGGCTGCCAGAGCCGCGCCAGCACGGTGGCATAGACAATGAAGACCAGGGTGATCGAAGCCGCGACGCCCGCGCGCATCCGTGGCCCGGCAAAGGCCGGCAGCCACGCATGGCCGTTGGATGACAACAGCGAGCTGTGAACCAGCACGGCGCCAATGTTGGTCAGGATGGTGAAGAAGCTGAAATAGAACACGATCGAGCCAAACAGGCCGCGGCCCGCTTCCATCGACGCTGGAATGGTGATCGAGAACTGCAGGGCAAGCGCAATCAGACCAACAACCAACCCTGCGGTCTGCAGGAACCGGCCCATGGCTGGCTCAGGCGGTGGCTGCGCAGGCCGGATTGCCCGCCTGCCAGCGCGCGACATCCGAGCTGATGCGTGCGCCAAGCGGGTCGTTCATCAACGGTCCGAAGACGTCGACATGGCTTGAATTCCCCTGCGCCTGCACGACCAGCAACGGTTTGCCGCCATAGTGCTTGGCCGGCACCAGAAGGAAGCGCGGCTGGCCGCTGAACGAGTTCAGCTCATTGGCCATCTGATACTGCTTGAAGGCTGGGTCCTTGCTGGCGATCCAGCATTTGTGGGCCGATATCGCCACCTGTTCCATGGCGAGCAGCGCGGCACTTTTGCCCGACGGCACGGGCGTGCTCTTGGGGCTCGACTGGCACGATGCCAGCGCAAACCCCGCCGCGGCGACGATGGCAATCGTCCTCGTCTTGATCAAGCGGCACCCATTTCAAGTTCGGACAGAAAGATCTTGAGGCCGTCGGTCATCTCGCCCCACACCCTGGACAATGCGGGGTGCTGCGAGGCGATCTGCTCATAGGCATCGAATTTGGGATAGGCGTCGAGCAGGTCATGGCGGCCTGTCATGGCGCGGAAATTGTTGAGGATGAACCGCGTCGGTGTCAGCCAGGCATCGGCGAAACTGATGTCGCTACCGAGCGCGAAGGGGCCCTGCGCCATGCGTGCCTCGATGGCCGCCAGCCCATGGTGGAGACGGGCGAATTGAGCGTCGATCTCGGCAGTGTTGCGCTTCGGCACGAAATGCAGCTCGAAAAGCTTCATCGTCGGCGTCAGCACATCGAGATCGGTGATGCGGGCGAACATGCGCACCAGCGCGCGGTCCTTCGAATCGGGCGGCAACAGCGCCGGTTCGGGAAACCGCTCCTCAAAATATTCGGCGATGACCACCGATTCGACGATCGTTTCGCCCGAGCCGGTGATCAGAACCGGAATCCGGTTCATCGGCGAGATGGCGCGAAACTCTTCGGGGATCGGAAAACCCGGTGGCGGCGCGATGATCTTGAGCGGCACGTCCTTGATATAGGCCAGTGCCCGCACAATCGAAGAGTAGGGCGACAACGGCCGCGAATAGAGTTTCATGACCGTCTCTCCCTCACGCTATGATTTTGAATTACCGCAATTCTTAAGGTTGCGGTTGTAAACTTCAAGCGGCAATGCCCAGGGCACCTTCGAACAGCGCCCTTCCGTCATTGCCGCCATGCGCTGCCTCTATCAGGTTCTCGGGATGCGGCATCAGGCCAAGCACATTGCCTTGTTCATTGACGATGCCGGCGATGTCGTTGATCGAGCCGTTCGGATTGGTGCCCTCGGCATAGCGGAACACCACCTGGCCTTCGCCTTCGAGACGGGCAAGCGTGTCGGCGTCGGCAAAGTAATTGCCGTCATGATGCGCCACCGGCGAGCGGATGATCTGGCCCGGCTGGTAGCGGCGGGTGAACATGGTGTTGGCGTTGGCGATCTCGAGCTTGACCTGCCGGCAGACGAATTTCAGCGAGGTGTTGCGCATGAGCGCACCGGGCAGCAGTCCCGCCTCGACCAGGATCTGGAAACCGTTGCAGACGCCGATGACCATGACGCCCTTGGCGGCCTTTTCGGCGACCGCCCGCATCACCGGCATGCGCGCGGCGATGGCGCCGCAGCGCAGATAGTCGCCGAAGGAGAAGCCGCCGGGGATGGCGATCAAGTCGACATCGGGGATTTCTGTCTCGGTCTGCCAGACGGTTGCCGGCGCCTGTCCGGAAATCTTGGTCAGCGCCGCAATCATGTCGCGGTCGCGATTGAGGCCAGGCAGGAGGACGACAGCTGATTTCATTTTGGTTCGTAAGGCCTCTGAGCTTCGGCAAGTTCGCGCGGGTCGAGACGGCGTTCTATGCGTTCAAATCGATCATCCTAGCGGGCGAGAATGCCATAGATGTTATGAATGTCACTTTGCGTTGCCACCACATGACCCCGAATAACATTCAATTCCCCTTTCGTCTCGGAAACATCCTGACGAAGCTCACCAATTTCGTGATGCACGCGTTTCAGCAGCTCGAACATCAAGTCATTCGTGACTTCCGACATACTGCCTCCGACACAACCTCAGGTAAGCGTCACACTATAATTCTCGATCACCGTATTCGCCAGGAGCTTGTCGCACATGGCCTTGAGATCGGCTTCGGCCTTGGCCTTGTCGCTTTCCGCCAGTTCGACGTCGAACACCTTGCCTTGCCGCACCGCGCCGACGCCATCGAAGCCCAGCCCTGACAGTGCGTGTTCGATTGCCTTGCCTTGCGGGTCCAGAACGCCGTTCTTGAGGGTGACGGTAATGCGGGCCTTGATCACGCTGGACATGCTCCTGTTCTGAATGTTGGGGCGCAAGCCGCAATCAGTGCGGCTTGCCTTTGAGACCGTCGGTCGAGGCGACAAGCACCGGGCCGGTCGGACGCGGCGGCTCGTTCTCGTTCATGATGCCGAGGCGGCGGGCGACTTCCTGATAGGCCTCCACGAGGCCGCCCATGTCGCGGCGGAAACGGTCCTTGTCGAGCTTGTCCTGCGTTGCCACGTCCCACAGGCGGCAGGAGTCCGGCGAAATCTCGTCGGCCACGACGATGCGCATCATGTCGCCCTCGAACAGGCGGCCGCACTCGATCTTGAAGTCGACCAGCTGGATGCCGACGCCCATGAACAGGCCGGAGAGGAAATCGTTGACGCGGATGGCGAGCGCCATGACGTCGTCGATCTCCTGTGGGCTTGCCCAGCCGAACGCCGTGATGTGCTCTTCCGAAACCATCGGATCGTCGAGCGCGTCGGCCTTGTAGTAGAATTCGATGATCGAGCGCGGCAAAACGGTGCCTTCCTCGATGCCGAGGCGTTTGGACAGCGAACCGGCGGCGACATTGCGCACCACCACTTCGAGCGGGATGATCTCGACTTCCTTGATCAGCTGCTCGCGCATGTTGAGCCGGCGGATGAAGTGGGTCGGAATGCCCATGCGGTTCAAATGATTGAATATGTATTCGGAAATGCGGTTGTTGAGCACGCCCTTGCCGTCGATGACCTCGTGTTTCTTCTTGTTGAACGCGGTTGCGTCGTCCTTGAAGAACTGGATCAGCGTGCCTGGCTCGGGTCCCTCATAGAGGATCTTGGCCTTGCCTTCATAAATGCGGCGGCGATTTTTCATTTGAATTTTTCTCTGGATTTGCGGGCAGGCGGTAAGCGACCACTTCCTGTCCGTCCGCTGAATTAATGCGGCGACGGTGACGTTCAATGCCGGGTCTATCCCAATCACACCGTTTGCTCAATCGGCAAATCCTTCCAATCAACCGCTTTCGGGACTGAAATGCCGCAGCGCAGCATATGACGAAGCATATTGACCGGCCCGCAACCTTTTGGTTTGTGCTTCGGCAACACACATATTCACCTGCCAACGAATCGGATTTGACCCGGAGGGACGCCATGAGCAGCATGAAAGACCGCGAAGAGGGCTTCGAGCGCAAATTTGCATTCGACGAGGAGCTTCGGTTCAAGGCTTCGGCGCGGCGCAACAAGGCGCTTGGTCTGTGGGCCGCCGAAAAGCTCGGAAAATCCGGAGCTGACGCCGACGCCTACGCCAAGGAAGTCGTTGTTTCCGACATCGAGGAAGCCGGCGACCATGACGTGTTCCGCAAGATCCGCAAGGATTTCGACGCAGCGGGCGTCGAGCAGTCCGATCACCAGATCCGCCGTACCATGGATGAACTGATGGCGCAGGCGATCGAGCAGATCAGGAACACCTGATCCGGCCTCTTACTGGACCAATCGACCGCCCGGCCGATCCGGGCGGTTTTTCTTTGCCTTTGCGGCGGTTTCCGGCTGAAACTGCCGACGCTAACAAGGAAAGAGATTAGATGTCCCTGAAGTCCCGTCTCGCCGCCGATGAAACGCTGGTCACCGCCTGGTCGGGCGTGCCGGACGCCCTGACCGTGGAGATCCTCGCCAGGCAGGACTTCGATGCTGTCACACTCGACATGCAGCATGGCGGCCATCACGAGGACAGCGTCCTGCGCGGCCTGGCACCGGTGCTGGCCCTGGGCAAGCCGGCGCTGGTGCGCATACCCGTTGGCCGTTTCGACATGGCCAGCCGTGCCCTCGATTTCGGCGCCGACGCGGTCATTGCGCCGATGGTCAACTCGGTGGCCGATGCAAAGCTGTTCGCCGCGGCCATGAAATATCCCCCGCTCGGCGAACGCTCGTGGGGGCCGACCTATGCCTTCCCCCGCCATGGCAAGGGCGACTATGCCGAATGGCTGCGCGATACCAATCAGCGCACCATGGCTTTTGCGATGGTCGAGACTCGCGCCGCGCTCGATGCGCTCGACGGCATCCTCGACACGCCGGGCATCGACGGCATTTTCCTCGGACCATCCGATTTCTCGATCGCCTGGACCAACGGCGCCGCCGTCAATTCCACGCTGGAAAGCATGATGGAGACAGTGGCCTCGGTTGCCGAGCGCACCCGCAAAGCCGGCAAGCATGCGGCGATCTACGTCGTCGAACCGGCGATCGCCGGCCGCGTCGTATCGATGGGCTACCGCCTGCTCGCCACCGGATCCGAACACGCGCTGATTTCGCTGGGAGCCAGGACGCTGCTGAAAGGCATCAAGGATTCGATCGGGGCCTGAGCAGGCCTCCTCCAGATTCGCTAGCCTGTCGCCGGGGCGCTCTGCGATGAGATATGCGCGGTTTCAGCCGCCGCTACCGTGTCGATGCGCCTGAATCTGTCGAACAGGACGCGAAGCGCTGCGATCCACCAATTGTTGAAGGCCATTAGCGGCAATGCCGTGAGGACCGAGCCCAGCATGGCCGCTGCCGCGCCGAAGGCAGCGGAGCCGCTGGTCAAAAAAACCCAGGACCCCAACGAGCAGATGACCGGCACATGCACGAGATAAAGCGGGAATGACAGGTCGCCGAAGAAGCGCGCGGCTTTGCCCGTCAGCCATGATGGCGGGCTCTGCGAGGCCACCACGGCATAGATGAGCATGACGCTGCCCAATATGGCGGTATAGGCCCGCCTGGCGTTTTCGGGGAGACCGCCGCCCTCCAGCACGGCAAAGGGCCGGTAGATGCCGACCGCATTCCCGGCATAGCCCAGCAAAGCCAGTGACACAGCTACGAGAGCCAGTCTTGTCCAAGCGTTCGGACGAAATTTCGAGGCGAGCAGAAGATGCAGCGAAAGTCCGACGGGGAAGGCGACCAGAACGAAATTGACCGACCATGCCAAGAACACGCCGATGGCAAGCACGCACCAGGAAAGCGAAGGTATGCGGTCGTGCACGAAGAAGATGGCCGGCGCGAGGGCAAAGACCATCAGGCTGCCCCAGAACTCGAACCACATGGTCCACAGGCTCGTGTCGTAATAGCTGTCCCCGAAAATGAACGTCCGCCATGCCCCTTGCGCGAAGGCGTCCGAAAAGTTCGCGGTCTCTGGCGTCAGCTGCTTTGCGGCATAGGCGAAATTGGCGAGCCAGGGTGATCCCGTCTGGACGCCCGTATCCCGGAAGAAATACAGCTCCTGCCTGAAGATGAGGCAGGACAGCAGCACCGTGACAAGCACGGGCCCCGCAAGCCGCGGCAGACGCTTGGCCGCGGCCAGCAGGAGATCCCCGATCTTGCGGCTCGCGAAATAACGTTTCAGCAGTACGAAGGAAGACAGCACGAAGAACAGATACACGGCGGACTGGCCATTCAGCGCGACGAAGACGAAGCTCGTCTGCAGCGAGTTGGCTGGGCCATTCGCAAAAATACCGCTCGCCGAAGGCGCAAAACCGAGCAGTGTGTGCCAGAACATCACGACGATTGACGCAATGCCCCGCAAGAATTCCAGCGAATCGTCCTTACGCAAATCCCAGCCTCTTACTTCGCAGCCGCCTTGGCTTATCCGACCGGCCGTTTGCCGTAAAGCTGCCCGGCGGCCATCGTCTTGCCAGGCATATAAGCTCCAAAAGCGGGGCATGGACGGCCGAGCGACTAGAGATCCGTCAGAAATTTGGCAAAAGTCATCGAGCCTTCTGGCCATGGGCCGAAGCCTGAATCCTCGCTGAGATGACCGGTCTCGCCGGCGTCGATGAACAGCGAGCCCCAGGCGCCGGCGATGTCCTCGGCGACATCGAAGGGACAAAAGGGATCGTTCCGGCTGGCGATCAAGATGGATGGAAACGGCAGCGGCTCGCGCGGATAGGGGCCGAAGGTCATCAGATGCCTTGGTTTGATCTTGGGATTGGCGACGTCGGGCGGTGCCACGAAGAAGGCGCCGGCGACCGGCTTCCGGAATTGCGGAATGGCCTGTACGGCCGCGGCCACTCCCAGTGAGTGAGCGACGAGAACGACAGGTCTCTGCGCTTCGTTGACCGCTTTGGCCACGCTCGCCGTCCAGTCCTCGCGCACCGGCTTCGACCACTCCGCCTGTTCCACGCGCCGCGCCGTCGACAGCTTCGATTGCCAGCGGGTCTGCCAATGCTCGGGGCCGGAATTGGTGTATCCGGGAATGATCAGAATATCTGCGTCCTTGACCTTCATGGCGCTGAGATAGCGAGCGCGATTGTCCGATGCAACCGTTGATGGATGCGCTCACGCTCGCAATGGTGAACACCATGTTCGCTTTTCGCGGTCTTGTGTGAACGATGGCGATCGACGATCTCTGTCGGGAACGAAACAGCCGTGGAGGGACCGGGATTTGGCGCTGACACGACGTACAATGATCGGCGGCGCTGGGCTCTTGGCTTTGGGAACTTCGCGAAGCGTTGCCGCAACGGAGACAATGATGAGCGAACTGCCATTTGCCGCCACCACGCCGGTGAGCGTCGCCCGGGTCGGGCTGAAGGCGCGTGATGCCGAAAGCCTCGCGGCCTATTATCGCCGGGTTGTGGGCCTGCAGGAACTGAGCCGTGCCGATGGCGCGATCACCCTGGGCGCAGCCGACCGTCCGCTGCTGGTCCTTGAGCCGGACGCGGCCGCCAAGCCGGACGATCCGCGCAGCGCCGGCCTCTTCCATACGGCATTCCTCTTGCCCAGCCGCGCCGATCTCGGTCGCTGGATCAACCACGCCATCGCAGACAAGATCGCCATCGAGGGCGCTTCGGACCATCTGGTCAGCGAAGCGCTGTACCTGACCGATCCCGAGGGCAACGGCATCGAGATCTATGCCGACCGCCGACCGCAGGACTGGAAATGGAACGGCGACAGGATCGCCATGGCGACCGAGCGGATGAACATTCCTTCTGTTGTTGCCGAAGTGCCGGCCGGCGATGCGGGCTGGCAGGGCGCGCCGGAAAACAGCATTGTCGGCCATGTCCACCTGCGCGTCGGCAGGCCGGAAGAGGCGGAAGCCTGGTGGAACCGGGAATTCGGGTTCGACACGGTGGCCAAATATGGTGGCCAGGCGGTGTTCCTGTCTTCAGGCCACTACCACCACCACATCGGCGCCAATGCCTGGCAGAGCGCCGGCGCCGGCCGCCGCGACCCGGCCCGTTCGGGCCTCGCCTGGGTCGAGATGCGTTCGGATAATGTGAGCAGCGAAACGACCCGTGAGGACCCCTGGGGCACGGTGATCAGGACTGTTCCCGGCAAGGCTTGATTGGCGAAAGCGTCGGCGCGAGCGTCTTTCTCCCTTCTATACGGGGAGAAATGCCCGCCAGGGCAATGAGGGGCAGCGCCAGAGTGTTGAGAATGTCGAAGCCGACGAGGGTTCATCGCCGAAGTCGGTGCCGCCCCGCCTGCCGGCACCTTCTCCCGGTATGGGGAGAAAGAAGCTGTACTCACGCCTCTCCGAACACCCGCTTGAAAATCGTGTCGACGTGCTTGGTGTGGTAGCCCAGGTCGAATTTCTCGCGGATTTGCGCCTCCGGCAGCGCTGCGGTCACTTCCTTGTCGGCCAGAAGTTCCTCAAGGAAATCGGCGCCTTGTTCCCATACTTTCATGGCGTTGCGCTGCACCAGCCGGTAGGAGTCCTCGCGCGAGAGGCCAGCCTGCGTCAGCGCCAGCATCACGCGCTGGGAATGCACCAGGCCGCGGAACTTGTTCATGTTGTTCAGCATGTTCTCGGGATAGACGACAAGCTTGTCGACGACGCTGGTCAGGCGTGACAGCGCGAAATCGAGCGTCACCGTGGCGTCCGGGCCGATCATGCGCTCGACCGAGGAGTGCGAGATGTCGCGTTCGTGCCAGAGCGCCACGTTCTCCATCGCCGGCAACGCCATGGAGCGCACCATGCGGGCAAGGCCGGTCAGGTTTTCGGTCAGCACCGGATTGCGCTTGTGCGGCATCGCCGACGAGCCTTTCTGGCCCGGCGAAAAATACTCTTCCGCTTCCAGCACTTCGGTGCGTTGCAGATGCCGCACCTCGATCGCCAGCCGCTCGATCGAGGAGGCGATGACGCCGAGCGTGGCGAAGAACATGGCGTGGCGGTCGCGCGGGATCACTTGCGTCGACACCGGCTCCGGCTTCAGCCCGAGCTTTTGGGCCACATGTTCCTCGACATAGGGCTCGATGTTGGCGAAGGTGCCGACCGCCCCTGAAATCGCACAGGTGGCAATGTCTCCGCGCGCGTGCACCAGCCGCTCGCGGCAGCGCGAGAATTCGGCGTAGGCCTGCGCCAGCTTGATGCCGAAGGTGGTCGGCTCGGCATGGATGCCGTGGCTGCGGCCGATGGTGACGGTGTCCTTGTGCTCGAAGGCGCGACGCTTGAGCGCGGCAAGCAACGTATCGATGTCGGCCAGCAGGATGTCGCTGGCACGGGTGAGTTGCACCGCAAAGCAGGTGTCGAGCACGTCCGAGGACGTCATGCCCTGATGGATGAAGCGCGCGTCTGGCCCGACGAATTCGGCAAGATGGGTGAGGAAGGCGATGACATCATGCTTGGTGATGCGCTCGATGGCGTCGATCTTCTCGACGTCGAATTCCGCCGCGCTTCCCTTTTCCCAGATGGTTTTGGCCGCTTCCTTGGGGATGACGCCCAGTTCGGCCAGCGCCTCGCAGGCATGGGCCTCGATTTCGAACCAGATGCGAAACCGGGTTTCGGGCGACCAGATGGCGACCATTTCCGGCCGGGAGTAGCGAGGGATCATATGGATCGATTTCCAGCTTCGCGTTGCGTTGGTCGCGTCCTAACAGAGGCGGGCAAAATGCTCAACGTTGCTGCCGCGCAAACCAAAGGCCGGTCAAGCGGAAATAGAGCCGGATTCCACAGGCGAGTGAAGGCGGGCGCATGGACCTGAGAGGAGATTGGACGCGGTTGATTGCCCAATCAAAACGTCGTGCGGGCCAAAGCCGATGCATCCAATCCGCTCGTCATTGGTTATTGTCGGCAATCCCAATGGCAACCACCCCAATGGAGAACCTGACATGACCGACACCAGCAAAATTCGTGAGCACATGGAAGTCGTCGGCGCCGATGGCGTGCATATCGGCACCGTCGACAAGGTCGATGGCCAGCGCATCAAGCTGACCAGGGCCGACAGCGGCGAAGGCGCTCACAAGGGCCATCACCATTATATTTCCCTGGCCTTGGTTGCCGAGGTCGATGGCAAGAAGGTGTGGTTGTCCGCGAATTCGGATGTCGCGGTGACGTTCGAGGAAGAAAAATCCGATCCGGTTTGATCGAAGGCTTTAGCCCAGGCGTGACGACCAGACGGGAAACAGATCGTTGCCCGCTGGCGTCGCGGCAAACACACCACGGCTGATGGCGCGCGCCATGGTGGCGCCGGCCGCGGCATAGAGGTCGACCGCGGCGTCGGCGGTCAGTTCGACCCCGCTCCTGCCGGTGGCCAGCGCGAATACCAGGTCGCCGTCGGCCGGCGTATGCGTCGGCCAGATGGCGCGCACGAAGCCGTCATGCGCCGAAATCGCCAGCCGTTTCGCGGCGGCCTTGGTGAGGACCGCGTCCGTAGCAATGACCGCGATGGTCGTATTGCCGCCGGCTTTCATCTGCCGCCCGTGATCCTTGTCGCGGTATTTCAGCAAAATCCGCTTTGCGTCGTCGGGCATGGGCGAGGGATAACCGAGCCCGCCGAATTCATCGCCGATTTCGAAGGGCGCCGCCCAGAAATGGCGGGTGCGGCCAACGGTGACCGACCCGGTCGGGTTGACGGCGGCCAGCGCGCCGATGGTGATGCCACTGTCCAGCAACGTCGAGGCGGAACCCAGGCCACCCTTCAGCCCCCACGTCAGTGCCCCGGTACCGGCCCCGGCCGTGCCAAGTTGGAAATCGACGGCGGCTGCCTGTACCGACTCGTAGCCGAGGTCGCGATAGGGCGGATAGCGGCCCCAGTCCTTGTCGCCGCCATTGCGCAGGTCGAACAGGATCGCCGCCGGCACGATCGGCACCCGGAAGCCGCCCACCTCGAAGCCGATGCCGCGTTCGCGTAGCGCGGCCTGCACGCCCGATGCAGCATCGAGGCCGAAAGCCGAACCGCCCGACAGCACAACGGCATGGATTGTCTCCACGGAATTGTGCGGTTCCAGCAGATCCGTCTCGCGGGTCCCAGGCGCGCCGCCAAGGATTTGCACACCCGCCACCGCCGGCTCGTCGCAAAGGACGGTCGTCACGCCGGACTTAAGCCTGGCATCGGAAACATTGCCGACGCGCAGGCCGGCAACGTCTGATATGAGATTGCGCGGACCGGTGCGGAACATCAGTTGTTTTCCAAGGGCACGAAGCGGGTGCCGTCGAAGCGGAAGACACGGTAGGGGCTCTGGTTGAGGTCGCCCTTGGCGTCGAAGCGGACTGGCCCGATCGCCGTGGTGAAATCATGCCCGGTGAGCGCATCGGTCAGTGGTTTGCCGGAGCCAGCAGCGTCCGCCGTCGCCGCCTTGGCGATCTCGACCGCCGCATAGGCCGGCAAGGTGTAGCCATCCGGCACGATCTCTTGCGCGGAGAAGCTCTCCAGCACTTTAGGGTCCGCGACATCGGCCCATTCCGGCGGCGCGATCATCAGCGTGCCCGTTGCATAAGGCACGTCGCCGGGCGGCGTGCGCAGGTTTTCGCCGCCGGCGAGGACGATGCCCGTCTGGAGCTGGGCGGCATCGCGCCCCATGATGGCGATGTCGTCGCCGTCGCCGCCGGCAAAAACATGCGTGGCGCCGGCCTTTTTCAGCCGCCCCACCAGGCCGATCTGGTTGTCGAGCTGCGGCCGGAACGTGTCGACGAAGACCGGTTTCAGCGCTGCCTGCTCGGCCGCCGCGCGAAACGTCTCGGCGATCTCGCGGCCATAGATGGTGCCGTCATCGATGATGGCGAACAGTTCGTCACGCCACAGCCGGGTGAGGTTAGAGGCGACAGCGTTGCGCTCATCGTCGCCGCGTGGTCCCAAGCGATATACCGGCCAGCCGGTCTTGGCGCGGCGGTCGGTCAGGCTTTCGGTTCGCACGCCGATGGTGATGACCGGGATGTTGGCGTCCTTCAGGACAGGCATCGCCGCTTCGATAGCCTCCGTGCAGAGGAAGCCGATCACGACATTGACCTTGGCTGCCACGAACTCGCTGGCCGCCGCGGCGCCGCCGTTGCCGGTGCAGGCGTCATCCACGGTCTTGAACTGGATGCCGTTCGCCTCTGCCGCCAGCCGGGCGCCGGCCTCGATCTGCTTGCCGAGGATGGCCGATGGTCCCGACAAGGGCGCGGCGACGCCGATCGTGAGCGTCTGGGCGCCGGCGGCACCGGTCAGCAACAGCCAGGCCAGTGCGATGGATATCGTTCCCCCGGATCGCATCCTGCCGAACCGTCCCTCCAAGCCCGCGCGCGCGGGCGCCAATTCCCGCCAAGACCTAAAGGCTGTCCGGCCTTGGTGCAACACGCGAATTCCGGATATGGGCCAAGCACTTCGCTTGTGGCATGTGATGTCTGGCCATATATAACAGTTCAGGTTTTGGCTGTGGAAATCTCCAGTGCTGAAGATAAACGATATTGGACCGCAGGCCTATCGCGACGCGATGAGCCATTTTGCCGGTCACGTTCATGTGGTGACCACCGACGGACCCGCCGGCAAGCGTGGCGCGACGGTGATCGCGGCTTGTTCCGTGTCGGACACGCCGCCGACCATCCTGGTCTGCCTCAACCGTGAAAACCCCAAAAACGAGCCGTTCGTGAAGAACGGCAGGTTTGCCTTGAACACGCTGGCTTCGCACCAGGAGCCGCTGTCGATTGGATTCTCCGGTATGACTGGGTTGCCGGTCGAAGAGCGTTTCGCGCTTGGCGAGTGGGACGTGATTTCCACCGGCGCGCCGACGCTGAAGGGCGCGCTCGCCGTTTTCGATTGCGAGTTGATCGACACCAAGGACCTGGCCACACATCGTGTGCTTTTTGGCAAGGTGACAGGCCTTCGCATGGGCGATAATTTGCGGCCGCTGATCTACCACGCGCGCGGCTACCACGTCCTGGAAAGTGGGGCGGTCGCACCCACGGCGAAAGAATGAGCGACTTGAAACCGCGCCCCGTGCCGCGGACGATCGATGAGACGCTCGATCTCCTGACCGGCGCGGACTATGTCGCGGACCGGTCGCTGGCAACGGTACTTTTCCTGTCGCTGCGCATGAAACGGCCGCTTTTCCTCGAGGGGGAGGCCGGCGTCGGCAAGACCGAGATCGCCAAGGTGTTGGCCGAGGCGCTTGGTCGCCGGCTGATCCGCCTGCAGTGCTATGAGGGGCTCGATGTCTCCTCGGCCGTCTATGAGTGGAACTACGCCGCGCAGATGATCGAGATCCGCATGGAGGAGGCTGCCGGCAAGGTCGAGCGCTCCGCCATGGAGCGCAACGTCTTCTCGGAAAAATACCTGATCCGCCGGCCGGTGCTCGATGCGCTGACCGGCAAGACGGGCGCCGCCCCGGTCTTCCTGATCGACGAGCTCGACCGCGCCGACGAAGCGTTCGAGGCCTTCCTGCTCGAGATCCTCTCCGACTTCCAGGTGACGGTGCCTGAGCTGGGCACGATCAAAGCGGAAGAGCCGCCGATCGTCATCATCACCACCAATCGCACGCGCGAGATCCACGACGCTCTGAAGCGGCGCTGCCTCTATCACTGGGTCGACTATCCCAATGCGGAACGCGAGCTGGAGATCGTGCGCCGCAAGGTGCCTCGGGCCAACCAGCGGCTTTCGGCCGAAGTGGTCTCCTTCATCCAGAAGCTGCGCCAGCTCGAGCTGTTCAAGGTACCTGGCGTCGCCGAAACCATAGACTGGGCCGGTGCACTGACCGAACTCGACAAGGTGGCGCTCGATCCGGAGACCGTGTCCGACACGATCGGCGTGCTGCTGAAATACCAGGACGACATTGCCCGCATCGGTGCGGGTGAGGGCCGGCGCATCCTCGACGAGGTCAAGGCCGAGCTCGCGGCGGCGGAGTAGGGGAATGAAGGCTTCGCGTCCCGACCCCAGAGAGGCGACCGAAGACGGGCGGATCGCCGACAATATCGTCTATTTCGCCCGCACCTTGCGCAAGGCCGGCATGCGGGTCGGGCCGGCCTCGGTCAAGGACGCGATCGAGGCGGTGCTCGTCGCCGGCATCGGCTCGCGCGATGATTTTTACTGGACGCTGCACGCCGTGCTGGTCTCGCGCCATGAGGATCATGCCACCTTCGACGAAGCCTTCAGGCTGTTCTGGAAATCGCGCGAACTGATCGAGAAGCTGCTGGCGATGTTTTCGCCGGTGGCGCCTGACGTCAGGCAGAAGCAGAAGCCGCGCGCGGCCGAAAACCGCGTCAGCCAGGCGATGTTCGAGGGCCACCAGAAAAAGCAACCACCACAGGAAGTCCCTGAGATCGAAGTCGACGCCCGCTTCACCTTTTCCGGCAACGAGGTGTTGCGGGGCAAGGATTTCGCGCAGATGAATGCCGCCGAGATGGCGGACGCCAGGAAGGCTATCGCCGAGCTGCGATTGCCTTTCGACATGGTGCGGACCAGGCGCTTCAAGGCCGATGCGCACGGCCGCCGCATCGATCCACGCGCCATGATGCGCTCGGCGGCGCGCACCGGCGGTGAATTGATCCTGCCGAAATTCCGCTCGGTCCGCGAAACCCACCCGCCGCTGGTGGTACTGGCCGATATTTCCGGGTCGATGAGCCAGTACACGCGCATCTTCCTGCATTTCCTGCATGCGCTGACGGAAAAGCGCCGGCGCGTGCACACTTTCGTCTTTGGCACGCGGCTGACCAATTTGACTCGGCAGATGCGCCACCGCGATCCCGATGCCGCCCTTGCCGATTGCTCGGCGGCGGTCAAGGACTGGTCGGGCGGCACGCGCATCGGCGATACGCTGGCCGAGTTCAACCTTGTATGGTCGCGGCGCGTGCTGGGACAGGGCGCGGTGGTGCTTTTGATCACCGACGGGCTGGAGCGCGACGACGTCATGGGCTTGTCGGAAGAGATGGAGCGGCTGCACAAATCCTGCCGGCGGCTGATATGGCTGAATCCGTTGTTGCGCTTCGATGGTTTTCAGGCGCGCGCCCGAGGCGTCAAGGCGATGCTGCCGCATGTCGACGAATTCCGCTCGGTGCACAATCTCGAAGCGCTCGCCGATCTCTGCGCCTCGCTCGACAAGAAATCGGCGCTTTCGGTCGATCCGCGGCGGTGGATGGGTGCTGGCGCGAGGCACGCCGCATAGCCATATGTTTCCTGGTTCCCTGGAAAAACAGACCCTGAGAGAAGCAACGATGAGCGACAGCATTTATCTCGATGAGGCCCGCGACCCGCTGATCATCGCGGAAACCTGGATGAAGGACGGCAAGGATGTGGCAATCGCGACCGTGGTCGAGACCTGGGGTTCGGCGCCACGCCCGGTCGGCAGCCACCTTGTCATCGATGCCGGTGGCAATTTCCATGGGTCCGTTTCGGGTGGGTGCGTCGAGGGCGCCGTCGTGACCGAGGCGGTCGACGTCATCGGCTCCGGCAAAGCCAAGATGCTGGAGTTCGGTGTCGCCGATGAGACGGCGTGGCAGGTGGGCCTGTCCTGTGGCGGCCGTATCAAGGTTTATGTTGAGCGATTGGGCTGACCTCGGATGGATCCCTACGCGCTGAAGACGCTCAATGCCGAACGACGCGCCCGCCGCGCGGCGATCCTCGTCACCGATCTCGGTGATGGTCGCGATCGTATCGTGCGGGAGGGCGATCAGGTCGCTGGCGATCTCGGAGCGGCGATCGCCAAGGCGTTTCGATCCGGCAATTCCGGCTCCGTCGAGGCGGAAGGTCGGACATTTTTTCTCAATGCGCATCTGCCGCAGCCGCGCATGGTGGTGATCGGCGCCGTCCATATCAGCCAGGCGCTCGCGCCGATGGCCCGGATCGCTGGCTATCCCCTGGAGATCATCGATCCGCGCACCGCCTTCGCCACATCGGACCGGTTTCCCGACGTCGCCTTGCATGCCGACTGGCCGCAGGATGTGCTGGAGCGCCAGCCGCTCGACAGTTACACCGCGCTCGCCGCTGTCACCCATGACCCGAAGATCGATGATTTCGCGCTGAAGGCGGCACTCGACGCCAACTGCTTCTATGTCGGGGCCCTCGGCAGCCGCAAGACGCATGCCAAGCGCGTCGAGCGCCTGCTGGCGTTGGGCGCGAGTGCCGACCAGATCGCGCGTATCCACGCGCCGATCGGGCTGGATATCGGGGCGGCAACCCCCGCCGAGATTGCCGTCGCCATTCTCGCGCAGACCATCCTTGCCTTCCGCTCGCGCGGTCTCGATGTGAAGGGCGCGGCGGCGTGAAATTTGGTCCGATACCGATCGAGGCCGCCGAGGGGGCGGTGCTGGCGCATGCCACCACCGCCGGCGAAAAACGGTTTCGCAAGGCGCACAGGCTGAGCGCCGAAGATGTCTCCATACTCAAAGGGGCGGGTATCCTGCAGGTTGTCGCGGCCGTGCTGGCTCCTGACGATCTCGGCGAGGACGCCGCGGCTCAAAGAATTGCGCAGAGCATGACCTTTGGCGGCATCGAGGCGAAGCCCGCCGCCACCGGTCGGGTCAATCTCCACGCCAAGGCGGCTGGTATCTTCACGGTCAACGCCGCTGTCATCGACGCCATCAATGCCGTCGATCCGGCCATCACCATCGCCACGCTGGCCCGGCACGCGCCGGTCGAAAAGGGCCAGATGGTCGCGACGGTGAAGATCATTCCCTTCGCGGTCTCTTCCGCGTTGGTCGACGCCGTGGTGAAAATCTGCGCCGGCGTCGAAATTTTTGCCGTCAACGCCTATCAGCCGGTGCGTGTCGGTGTCATTCAGACGGTGCTGCCAGGCACCAAACCAACTGTGCTCGACAAGACGTTGCGCGTCACCGAAGCCCGGCTGGCGCGCTCGGGCGGCAGGTTGACGGCGGAGCGCCGGACGCCGCATGAGATCGGCCCTGTCGCCGAGGCCGCCATCGCGCTTGCGCGCGACAACGACATGGTAGTGATCTTCGGGGCTTCAGCCATGAGCGATTTCGCCGACGTCGTTCCGGCGGCGATCGAGAGGGCGGGCGGTACCGTCATCCGCGCGGGCATGCCTGTCGATCCCGGCAATCTGCTGGTGCTCGGCACACTCGGCGGCAAGCGCGTCATCGGCGCGCCTGGCTGCGCCCGCAGCCCCAAGGAAAACGGCTTCGACTGGGTGCTCGACCGGTTGATTGCAGGCCTCGATGTCACCGCGCGCGACATCGCCGGCATGGGTGTCGGCGGCCTGCTGATGGAGATACCGACGCGGCCGCAGCCGCGCGAGCCGCTGCCGGCCAAAAACCGGCTCAAGGTCGGGATCGTGCTTCTGGCGGCGGGCCGGTCGAGCCGCATGGGCGGACCGAACAAGCTGATGGCGCTGTTCGACGGTCAACCGCTGGTGCGCCGCACCACCGAACGCGCGCTCGCCTCGAAGGCTTCAGGCACGATTGTCGTCACCGGCCATCAGCGCGAGCGGGTCCGCGCGGCATTGTCGGGCCTCGACGTCACCTTCGCCGACAATCCCGATTTTGCCGATGGCCTGTCGACCTCGCTGAAGGCCGGTACTGCCTATCTCCCCGAGGACATCGCTGGTGCGATGATCGTTCTGGGAGACATGCCGGGTGTCGCATCCGACGACCTTGACAGGCTGATCGATGCCTTCCGCCGGGCCGGCGGCAACTCAGTGGTCCGCGCCTCGCATGAAGGCAAACGCGGCAATCCGGTGCTCCTGCCGCGTTCGCTGTTCGCGGCCCTCGCCCATCTCGAAGGCGACACCGGCGCACGCCATCTGGTCGAGGCCGAGGGGCTCGATGTCATCGATGTCGAGATCGGCGAGGGCGCATCCGTCGACGTCGACACCCGAGAGGCGCTGGAAAGCGCAGGCGGCGTGCTGCAGGATTGACAAACCCGGCCTGTATTCCGCATGCCTTTCTGTATGGCATTCCCCATCTTGCTTCGCCGCCGCTTATCTCGCGCTTTCCTGGCCTTTCTGGCTGCAATCATATTTCCGATCGCTGCTCACGCTGATACTCTCACGCTAAAACCGTTCAAGGACGATGTCTTCGCCTATCCGGCGACGCTGTCATCCGACAGCAACGGCGCCTACACGGTCCTCGACTACCGTGAGATGCGCGACATCAACCAGCGCGACGAAGTGCCGGAAAAGCGCGTGCATGCCCAGTACACCGACACCGGCGTGCGCAAGGTACAGCAGGATCTGCTGCTGAAAACGGACGCCGGCGATGTCAGGCATGTCGCCGTCGGCAAGACGCAAGGGGCCGCCGTCATCGTGCTCTATCTGCACGGGCAGGGCGGCAGCCGTAAGCAAGGCGTCGACGACTTCACCTTCGGCGGCAATTTCAACCGCCTCAAGAACCTGATGGCCGGCAATGGCGGGCTCTACATCTCTCCGGATTTTCCTGATTTCGGCGACAAGGGCGCAGCACAGGTCGCGGCCCTGATCGATCACTATGCCGAACAGTCCCCGGGCGCGAAAATCTTCGTCGCCTGCGGCTCGATGGGTGGAGCGCTGTGCTGGAAGCTTGCCGCACGCAAGGATACTGGCGGCCGCGTGAATGGACTGCTGCTGCTCGGATCGCTGTGGGACGAGGGCTTTCTCGCAAGTCCCGCCTTCAAGCGTCGCGTGCCGGTGTTCTTCGGCCAGGGCAGCCATGACGTGGTCTTTCCCGTGGCCAGCCAGGAAGCGTTCTTCCGCTCCATCCTTGCGAAATCAAAAACTTATCCGACCCGCTTCGTCCGCTTCGAAACCGGTACCCACGGCACGCCGATCCGCATGGTCGACTGGCGCGGCACGCTCAACTGGATGCTGTCGAGGGCGCCGTAAAGGCCGATGCGTCGACCGCTCTAAGGCGCGGTGTTGTAGTCGACAATGGTCTGCGGATTCTCCTCGCCGTCATAGGATGCGTCGACGTCATATTGAACCAGCGAAAAATCGCCGTTGCGGAACAGATACGTCCCGGCATCCGAAGCATCGCCGACGCCGCGCCATTTGTTGAACGTGGTGATCGTGTGGGCGTCCTGGTCATAGTCGGAATTGACCGCCCATCCTGTGGTCTGGAAGCCGATTACCGTTACACTCAACAGCTTGCCTTCGCTGTCATTATTCTCGTAGCGTATATCGGTCTGAGGTTCGGCGAACTGCAATTGCCTGACACCGTCCACCTCGTCGGTCATGTAATAGACCGAGCTTTCATTGTAGGCGGCGGCCGAGCAGGAGAAGTGGAACAGGCGGGTTTCCTTGTCCGGGTCGCCCGGCTGAGCATTCTTGTCCTTGTATTTGATCGAAAAGACCTCCGGCTCATTGGCCAAAAGATTCTTGTCGCACTGGTCGCCATAGGTCGCGAGGAAGGCCTTCTTGGCCTGTTCCAGCGCGGTATCCTTCTTCGGCGGCGGCGGACCGTCGCCGCAGCTTGGCGGCAACGCCTCGTCGAGATCGGCGGTGGAGGGCTTCAGCGCGCCCTTGTCGATAAAGATCGGCTGGAAGGGTGGCGCCTGGATCTGGGCATTGACCTGGCGCAGCGTGTAGCAGCCGGCGAAAACCTTCGCTTCGCCCTTCTTGTCGGTTGCCTGGATGGCGACCGGGACATTGTAATAGATGCTGCCCGCCGCGCCCTCGTCCGAAATCGGACCGGTCCTGACCTCCACCCTGTCGGTGCCGTCATAGCCCTTGACGAATGTATCGAAATCCTTTGCCGGCTTTGTATCGCCGTAGTAGCCCCAGGCGCGCGCGAATTCATGCCGGTTGATGGCGCTGTAGAGAGAGCGGACGACCGCATCCGCGCTCGACCGATCATCGACGTAAGGCGCTTCGGGTGTATCGCTGGCGGCCAATGTCGTCTGACCTGTCGTGGCAAGGGAGAGAAGGGCAGTCGCTGCGAGAAGGGCGCGTCTCATCGGGAATCTCCGCTCGATAACGAAGATTCTACCATGGCGATTGCGGCGACGTGGTGACGCTGTGCGGCTTCAGCTTGAAGAATCGGGCTTGAGGGCGCTAGGTCCTCCCGCCGGCGTTCCTGCCGGACAGGAGATCTGACGTGACGATATCGATGTATGAGGCATCCGTGCCTGTGTTTTCAGCCAGGCTGAAGGCACTTTCCAGTGTGCTGGCGGCAGCCGAACAGAATGCGCTTGACCGCAAGATCGACCCGCAGGTGTTTTTGACGGCGCGGCTTGCGCCCGACATGTTCGCGCTGACCCGGCAGGTGCAGATCGCAACCGACCATGCCAAGGGCGCGCCGTCACGGCTGGCCGGTCGCGAAGTGCCGAAATACGAGGACAATGAAGCAAGCTTTGCCGAACTCGAAGCGAGGATCGCCAAGACGGTCGCCTATTTGGCGACTTTTTCGGCAGCCGATATCGACGGGTCGGATGACAGGATGATCGAGTTGAAGCTGGCGGGCCGGGAAACGACATTGCGCGGCATGCAGTACCTGCTGCATGTGGCCATGCCCAACTTCTATTTCCACCTCACCACCGCCTACGACATCCTTCGCCACAATGGCGTGCCGCTTGGCAAGGCGACGTTCCTGGGATCGCGTTGAGGAATTGAGATGTCCTGGATCGATCCGGGACATCTCGGAACCTGCTTAGCGGATCGACATTTCGCGTGCGATGCGCGGGAAATCGGCGGGCTTGACGCCGATGTCGGCACGCTCGGCATTGCTCATCGAATGAAGCAACGCGAGCGCCGCGCGATATCTCTGATGTTCCTGCGGGCGCGGCCGGGCGAACATTTCCGTGAAGAAACCCATGTTTCAGGCTCCTGATTGGTCCTCCACGCCAGACAGTATAGGTGAATCGTGAAGATTGTGCAGTGCAGCATTTGCATGCCTGCCATGTCCGGATGATTTTTTAAAATTTTTTGCGGCCCGATGAAACTCATGCGCCGCGCCAATCGTAGGCTTCGAAGCTGGCACATGGCCAGTTTCCTCGCCGTCGAATTCCGGACTGCATGAAAGTGCAGTCCGCTTTTGTTTGGGGAGCATTGATCCTCGATAGCAATCCTCGCAACGGCTAAATTCGTTGAGACCGGTGGCATGTATTTTTAACGAGCCGGTTCTATGCTCGGTAATCCAGACAGTCAGGCAAGGGGGAGGCTGACATCGCTACCGGCGCCAAGCGAGATTTTGCATCACTGCTCGACGACCTCTTCGTTGCCTCCGACAAAGGCGACGGCAGCGAGGGCGAGGAGACCGGCGCGCGCCCATCCATCCCGTTCGACTATCTCTCGGTCGCCGATGAACTCCATTCCGGCCGCATCAAGGTATCCGCCGCGGAATATCGCGAGGCTGGTGTCGATCTGGCCAGCGAATTTGCCGCCTTGCTTGAACAGGCCAGGCTCGCCCTGGCTGGCGAAGAGCCGAAGCCGGAAGAAAAATTGCCGCCAATCGATCCTGAATCGATTGCGGTCGAACTGGGATTGGATCAGCCCAAGAACGCTGCCGATTTCGGTCGCATACGCCGCAGCTTTGCTTTCGCCAATCATCCCGACCGCGTTGCCCCGCATTTGCGCCAGCGCGCCATGATCCGCATGCAGATCGCCAATATGCTGATCGACGAGGCCAAGCGCCGCGCCGTGGCCGCCGCACGCCGCTAACCGCCTCTGCTCACGCAAAAGTCGGCCCGGCGAGGCTTGGAGAGCGCCTCCGCTTTTCCTAAGATGCGAATTCCTCTCCGCGCAGCCGCGCATACCTTCCCTCCGGAGCAGAATTCGATGCACAAACGCCGTCTCGGTCGGACCGATCTTCTTGTTACCCAGATTTGCCTCGGTTCGATGACCTGGGGCCAGCAGAACACCGAGGCCGAGGGCCATGCCCAGATGGACCTGGCCTTCTCGCGTGGCGTCAATTTCATCGACACCGCCGAACTCTATCCGATCCCGCCCAAGGCGGAGACGCAAGGGCGGACCGAGAAGATCATTGGCAGCTGGATGAAGGCCAAGGGCAATCGTGACAAGGTGATCCTTGCCTCAAAGGTCGTCGGCCGCACGGCCAATGCCTGGTTTCGCGGCGACCGGCCCTCGCAATTGGTGCGGGCCGATATCTTTGATGCCATCGACAAGTCGCTGGCCAAGCTCGGCACGGACTACCTCGACCTTTATCAGATCCATTGGCCGGAACGAGACATCCCCTGGGGTGCCAACCCGACGCGCATCGGCGCGGTGGCGCGGCGTGCCGATTCTGTCGGCGCACCAGTCGGCGAAACGCCGATCGCCGAGACGCTCGCGGTGTTCGAGGAACTGGTGAAGGCAGGAAAAATCCGCCATTTCGGCCTTTCGAACGAGAGTTCGTGGGGCGTGATGCGCTTCCTCGCAGAGGCCGGCAAAGAGATCGGTCCGCGCGTCGCCTCGATCCAGAACGCCTACAACCTCGTCAACCGCACCTTCGAGGTGAACCTCGCCGAGGTTTGCGAGCGCGAAGGGGTGTCGCTGCTTGCCTATTCGCCGCTTGCGCAGGGTTATCTGACCGGCAAATACGATCACGGCGCCCGCCCGAAGGGCTCGCGCTCGCAGCTGTTCAATCGGGGTCAGCGTTATGAGACGCCCAATGCCGCCGAAGCGCAACTCGAATACAATGAACTGGCGCGCTCTTTCGGCCTGGAGCCGGCGTTGTTTGCCAATGCCTATGTCTCGAGCCGGCCCTTCGTGACCTCCAACATCATCGGCGCGACAACCATTTCCCAACTGGAAATGGCACTGTCCTCGGTGGATGTCGTCTGGACCGAAGAAATACAGAAGGCGGTGGATGCCGTTCACCAGAGGGTGGGCAATCCCTGTCCGTGACCGATCCCGGGCGCGGAATTGTCGAGTAACAGCAAAGGGGTGGAGACAATGGTGGACTTTTCGATCGAGGCCGTGCGTGGAAAATTTCCCGCTCTCTCGCTGACTGACAAAGGACGCCGACGCATCTATCTCGACAATCCTGCCGGCACGCAGGTGCCGCAGGCTGTGGCCGACGCGGTCTCGCGCTGCCTGCTCACGACCAACGCCAATCTCGGCGGCCATTTTGAAACGACGATCGCGGCGCAGCAGGTCGTCGACGAGGCGCATCAGGCGATGGCCGATTTCCTCGGTGCGGCGAGCCCGCAGGAAATCATCATCGGCGCCAACATGACGACGCTGACCTATCACATGTCACGCACGCTCGGCCGCACGATGAAGCCCGGCGACGAAATCATCCTCACCCGCATGGACCATGAGGGCAATGTGTCGCCCTGGCTGCAACTGGCCGAGGACCTTGGCCTCGTCGTGCACTGGCTGCCGTTCGACGAAAAGACCTGGCAGATCGAGGAGGCGATGCTGGCAAGCCTGTTGTCCGGGAAGACTCGGCTGGTGGCGTTGAACTATGCCAGCAATCTCACAGGCTCGATCAACAGGGTCAAGTCCTTGACCCAACTTGCAAAACAGGCCGGCGCGCTGGTTTATGTCGACGCCGTGCAATTCGCACCGCATGGCCTGATCGACGTGCAGGAGCTCGGCTGCGATTTTCTGATCTGCTCGGCCTACAAATTCTTCGGTCCGCATATGGGCATATTGTGGGGCCGGCGCGACGTTATCGATGGTCTGAAAGCCTATAAATGCCGCTGTTCCTCGAACGGACTGCCAGAGCGTTTCGAACTCGGCACACCGCAGATCGAACTGATGGCCGGGCTCACGGCCGCGGTCGCCTATTTTGCCGGACTCGGCACGTCGGCCGGCGAGTACGGGTCGAGAAGGCGCAGGATTGCCAAGGCGTTCGAAGTCTCCATCGCCTATGAAAACCCGCTGGCACAAAGGCTGATCGATGGGCTGTCCGATATTTTCGGGCTGACCGTCCACGGCATCACCGATCCGAAACGGCTCGGCGATCGTGTGCCGACTGTCTCCTTCACCGTGGACGGCATAGTGCCCGAAACGATCGTGAGGCAGATGAACGCCGAAAACATCTTCCTGTGGTCGGGCCACAACTATGCCTGGGAGATCGTCCACCAGCTCGGCATTCCTGCCGAGCAGGGCGTCGTGCGCATCGGCATCGCGCACTACAATACGGCGTCCGAAATCGACGAGACGCTTGAGAGCGTTCACCGGGTGATCGCCATGCTCAGGCAGCAACGCCCCTGACGCGAGCTTGCATTGTCACCGCGCCTTGCCGCCAAAACCGGTGAGGAAGGCGGTGAGATTGTCGCCGAGCGCGTCGCAGAGATAGCCGCCCTCCTGGACGATGACCGTCGGCAGGCCAAGCCCGGCGATCGCCTCGCCGATGCGCGAAAAGCCCGGCGTCGTCACCGAGAGCCCGCCGAACGGATCGCCTTCGAACGCGTCGAGGCCGAGCGCCACGACCAGCGCATCGGGGGAGAAGGCGCGGATACGCTGGAACGCCACGTCGAGCGCTTCCAGAAACGCCGCATCCGCGGATTTCCGCGGCAGCGGCAGGTTGAAATTGTAGCCAAGTCCCGGACCTTCACCGCGCTCGTCGGCGTGGCCCCAGAAGAACGGGTAGAACCGCACCGGATCGGCATGCAGCGACACCGTCAGCACATCAGGTCGCGCATAAAAAATGCCTTGCGTCCCGTTGCCGTGATGCAGGTCGACATCAAGGATCGCCACGCGGGCCGCCTGTTTGCGCAGTATTTGTGCCGCAACGGCTGAGTTGTTGATGAAGCAGAAGCCGCCGGCGACATCGGCAAAGGCGTGGTGGCCGGGCGGGCGGCACAATGCATAGGCGCCGGAAGCGCCTGCCATCACCGTTTCCGCCGCCTCGACCGCGCTCCAGGCGCTCCACAGTGCACTTTGCCATGTCTCGCCTGAGATTGGGCAAGCGGTGTCGGCCATGTGATATCCGGCCTGGCCGACGGCGGAGGCCGGATAGGAGCCGTTGCGGGCGATCGGGTGGATGTTGGGGATGACCTCGGCCGATGCGCCAGCGATGCGCTGCCAGCGTTCGAAAATATGTTCGAGGAAGTCGAGATATTCGGGTGTGTGCACCGCCGAGACCGGGCCGAGGCCGTGATCGCGCGGCCGCTCGATCGTGCAGCCGGCGGAATTTGCGCCGGCTAACAATCTTTCGACGCGTTCCGGTTTTTCCGGGTTGGGCTGCGCCGCGCCGCTGGAAAGAAAGGCCTTGGGGTCGTGCCGCTTCTGCTCCTGCGCATAGAAGGCTTTCATTCCTGCTCCCCATTTTCCGGCGCGTCGGCGAAGGCGAAAAAGGCCTCGCCGATGATTTTCTGCGTCTGCTCGTAACTCGACCAGGCAATGCCCAGCCTCTCGTAAAAGGCCTTGGCGCCCCCATTGTCGGTATCGACGGACAACCTGAGATAGACCCCGCCATGCTTGCGGCACTCGGCCGCCACGCGCCGCAGCAGGCGCTCGCCGATCTTGCGGCCACGGAACCGGTCCTCGACATAGAGGTCCTGCACATAGACGCCAGGCCGGCCCATCCATGTCGAGAAGATCGGGAAATGCAGGCAAAGTCCGGCGAATTCGCCATCGACTTCGGCGATCAGGGTCGAGAAGGCGGGCTTTTCGCCGAAGCCCCAGATTCTGAGATCGTCCGCCGTCGCGATGATTTCCTCCGGCGCACCGATATGGCTGCCAAGCTTCAGGATCGCCGCGTGGATGGTTTCGACATCATCGATGGTGCCGGGGCGGAGGAGGATCGCACTCATCACAGGCGCTGTCATCTCGTCAAAACGCCACCCGGTCACCGCCCTTGAGCGCCAGCATGTCGCGCGCCTCCGCAGGTGTGGCAATCTCCAGAGAAAGCCCGTCAAGAATGCCACGGATGCGGCGCACCTGGTCGGCGTTGGATTTCGCCAGCTGGCGGCCATCATAGAGGCTGTCTTCCAGCCCGACGCGCACATTGCCGCCCATCGCGGCTGCGATCGAGATCAGCGGCATCTGGTTCCGGCCGGCGGCGAGCACCGAGAACTGGTAGCTGTCGCCGAACAATTTGTCGGCGATGCGCTTCATATGGACGAGATTGTCAGGGTCGGCGCCGATGCCGCCCAGGATGCCCAGCACGAACTGGATGAACAGCGGCTCCGACACCAGCCCCCGGTCGCGGAAATGCGCCAGCGAATAGAGGTGGCCGACATCGTAGCACTCGAACTCGAAGCGGGTGCCGCAGCCTTTGCCCAGCCGCTCGAGCACGCCTTCCATGTCGGCGAAGGTGTTCTTGAAGATAGTGTCGCGCGTGGCTTCGAGCAGCTTCGGCTCCCATTCGTGCTGCCATTCCCTTGGCTTGTCGAGCATCGGGAACAGCGCGAAATTCATCGAGCCCATGTTCAGCGAGCACATTTCAGGTTCAGCCCGCAGCGGTGCCGCGAGCCGCTGGTCCAGCGTCATCAGCGAGGAGCCGCCGGTGGTGATGTTGATCACCGCATCGGTCGCCTGCTTGATGCGCGGCAGGAACTGCATGAACACATCGGGATCGGCGGTCGGCCGGCCGTCTTTTGGGTCGCGGGCATGCAGATGCAGGATCGAGGCGCCGGCCTCGGCCGCCGCGATGGCGTCCGCGGCAATCTGGTCCGGCGTCACCGGCAGATGGGGCGACATCGACGGCGTGTGCACCGAACCGGTGACGGCGCAGGTGATGATGACTTTACGCGGTGCCATTTGCTCTATCCCCGGCCTTCGACCGGCAGGTCTAGCTCGGAGGCCAGAACTTCAAGCGAGTCGCCGATGATGGAGATGATCTCGCCGACCTGCTCGCTGGTGACGATCATCGGCGGCGCCACCATGAAATTGTCGCCGTCGACGCCGCCCTTGACCCTGCGGCCATAGATGATCAGCCCGCGCTCATAGGCGAGGTCGAGCAGCCGCTGCGTCGCCTTCTTGCCTTGGTCGATTGGCCTCAGCGTATCGGGATCGGCGACCATTTCGGCACCAGTGAGCAAGCCTTTGCCGCGCACGTCAGCGATGAACGGGAAGCGCTTCGCCAGCCCCTTCAGCCCGTCCATCAGCACGTCACCCATGGCGGCAGCGTTGGCGATCAGGTCGAGCCGGTCCATTTCGCCCAGCACCGCAAGCCCGGCGGCGCAGGCCAGCGGATTGCCGGCATAGGTGTGGCCATGCTGGAAACCGCCTGACGCGAGCAGCGGCTCGACCAGTCGCATCGGCGCCGCCAGGGCGCCGAGCGGCGCATAGCCCGAACCCAGCCCCTTCGACAGCGCGACGATATCAGGCCTGCAGTTCCAGTGGTCGCCGCCGAGGAATTTCCCTGTGCGGCCGGCACCGCTCATCACTTCGTCATGGATCAGCAGGATTCCGTAGCGGTCGCAGATCTCGCGTGTGCGGGCGTAATAGCTGTCCGGCGCCACCAGGGCCGCGGTCGCGGCGCCGCCGATCGGCTCCATGATGAAGGCGACGACGCTTTCAGGACCTTCGGCGAGGATCTTTTCCTCCAGCATGTCGGCATAGCGGACGCCGCGCTGCTCCATCGAGAGATTGTCGCGGTCGCGCCAGGCGGTCGGTGCCGGCACGGTCGGCATCACCCGCATCATCGGTGTGAAAGTCTCGGCCAGCGCATCGTCGCCGGTAATCGAAAGCGAACCAAGCGTGCCGCCATGATAGGAAGGAAAGCGGGTGATCACTTTCCAGCGGCTGGCCTGGCCGGTGGCGACAGCCCATTGCCGTGCCAGCTTGATGCAGGATTCCGTCGCCTCGGAGCCGCCGGAGACGAAGAAGATGCGGTCCATTCCTTCCGGCAATTTTCCAGCCAGTTCTCGCGCCAGTTCTTCCGCCGGCTCGTTTT
The DNA here is from genome assembly GCF_037179605.1 of Mesorhizobium salmacidum (SeqCode). Taxonomy (NCBI): domain Bacteria; kingdom Pseudomonadati; phylum Pseudomonadota; class Alphaproteobacteria; order Hyphomicrobiales; family Phyllobacteriaceae; genus Mesorhizobium; species Mesorhizobium salmacidum (SeqCode). The sequence goes on along the minus strand of NZ_JAPYKS010000010.1, from coordinate 85,076 downwards.
CGAAATGCAGCCGGTAGGCAAAGGTGGCGCGATCCATCTGCCGCTTCATCGCATCGAGCACATTGCGGTTGGAATGGCCGATATTGGCGACCATCGGGCCGCTCGATCCGTCGATGAAACGGCGGCCATCCTGCGTCCACATGTAGATGCCTTCGGCGCGGTCGATCAGCGGCCGGCGCAGGCTGGAGAGGTAGAACAGATGCGATTGGCGCCGGGCATCGGTGTCTTGAACGGCGGGCTGGACTTTCGACATGTCAGGACTTTCCAAGATACCGATCGAGGACATTCTGGGTAACCCGTTCGACCATCGGGTCTTGTCTTAGCAGGCCGGCGACCCATTCGCAGCTTCCGGCGTGGAACACCTCGCCCTTGCCGCGTGCAAAATTGACGATCATGCCATTGCCGCGTTTGACCTTTTCGAGATTGGCGTCGCTCGCCTCACCGAACAAGGTTTCGGCGGTGAAGCGGCCATCCTCGTCGGTGAGGAACTGGTCCTCGATCGGAATGTCGGCGCTTTCCTCGACTTGGCTGGCCATGCCGACGGCGAGAACTTGCAGGCCGTCAGGCGCGCCGCTGGTCGCGGTCGGATGGGGCAGGCCGCCGCGTATCTCGAAGTCGAGCCCGTCGACCTCATAACCATAGACATGGCTGTCGGCGCCGAGCAGGTCGCCGTAATAGATGCCGGTGCCGGCGAAGGCCCAGTGCTCGGGCCGATAGACCGGAAAGCCGCGTACGCCACGTGGCGCGCAGCCACCCCAGCCGGCATAGACACCACGTGTCGCGTTGAGCCCGAAGGTCGCCGAACCCGGCCGGCCGATTTCGGGCGCTTCCCAGGAATTGGTGGCGCGGGTCACGTCGCCGCCGCGATAGGCGGGATCCTCGGCCCGGGCGCGGTATTTGTAGCAAACCTGCCGGAGGCCTTCGTCCTCCAGCCGGGTCTGCCACATGAAATTGCCGGCAAAGCGCGCCGCATGGCCGCCGCGCTCGACATAGAAGTCGACCGCATCGCGCATTTCCCAGGTCCAGTATTCGTCGTGGCCGACGAAGACCGCGCAGTCATATCCGTCGAGAATCTCGGGCGAAAAATGCAGATCGTGCTGGCTTGTCAGGTCGACATCGTAACCAGCCCGTTCGGCAAAGCGAAAAAAATGGCTGTCGTAGCTGGCCCAGCCCGACGAAGCGTATTTCTTCGAATGGCCGGTGGCGAGCGCCCATTCCATATGCGGATAGCGCGGCGCGGTTTTCGGCGGCACCGCGACCTCCAACGGCACGCGCGGCGCATCCCCGGGCAGCACGACGAAGCCGCGGCACCAGGGGCGCTGCGTCGACACGATGGGCGAGTACTGGTTGCGGTTGGGGCCGGTGATGCCCTGATAGTGGTTGGAGCCGCCCCAGGTGTTGTAGGCAAGCCAGGTGCCCGTCGCCGCCACCTGCAGAACACGGCCGGGTTTCTTGCCTGGCGGAGGGCTGACAATGAACAGATAGTGGGATCGGATCGGCTTGCCGTCGCGTCCGTCGGCGGTCAGGGTCACGCGGTAGGCGCCGGACGGCCAGTCGTTTTCCACACGGAATTCAAAGGAGGTTTCCCAGCCGCAGCCTTCGGCCGAGCATTGATCCGGACTGTCCTGCCAGCGCGATGCGATGCCCGACTTCTCGAACACCTTCGTCTCGGCGCCGCCGTCCCGAACGATCGTCATGCCGAAGGACGGAGCCGTGGAACTGACATGCAGCGTCATGGTTTCGCCGGCACGATACGAAAACCGATCACTGTAGCACCAGATCTCGCCGCGCTCGCCATCCATGCCCGGCCATTCGTAATAGTGACCGCGCACCGCGTGGCGGCGTTGTTCGGGCGTCAGCCCGAAATCGGGAAATTCGGTCGGCAGGTTGATCATGAAGCCCTGGCCCATCGGAGGCGCCATTTCGGCGATCCGCCGGCCAGGCGTCAAATAGAAACGATCATGCCAGCATTCGTTAGCCGCACCCTTGGCCGCGCTCAGCAAACGGACTATCTCAGAGGGCGGCGGCGGTTCCGCCACGGGGACAGGCATGCTCAGGGTGCAAAAGGTCAAGGTTGACGATATCTATGTGCCCACCGCGCGCAAGAAGACGCTGCACCCCGAAACCGTCCGGCATCTGGCCGAGGATATACTGGAAAACGGCATGAAGATGCCGATCCAGGTCCGCCATGACGGGAAGCGGCACATACTTGTCGAAGGACTGCATCGTCTGGAGGCCGCCAAATGGCTCGGCGAGTCAGAGATCGACGCCTATCTGGTGCAAGCCAAGCGCCACTGACGCGCAGTTTTCAGTCGACCGACAATGCCTGGCTGATCCTCGCCAGACAAAATTTCCACAGACCATGTCGGCCCGCGCCGTGTTCGCTCGTCCTTGGGCAGAACCGGAGGAGACCCGACATGTCCAGATCGACTTTTATCGCCATTCTTGTCTCGCTCGCAGCCTTGGTGGCCGCGTCGGGCCCAGCCAACACAGAGGAGTCAAAGCCTGCCATGACGACCGAAACGACAACACTGCCGAAGCCGCAAAAATCCGGCCTGCTGCCGATCAACGGCGTCAACTACTATTACGCCGTCTATGGCAAGGGTGAGCCGCTGCTTCTGCTGCATGGCGGCCTCGGCTCCTTCGATATGTTCGCGCCGGTCCTGCCCAAGCTTGCCGAAAACCGCACCGTCATCGGGGTCGACCTGCAGGGGCACGGCCGCACGGCGCTTGGCGACCGGCCATTCAGTCTGCAGGCGATCGGCGACGACATGGCCGGTATCGTCAAGGCACTCGGTTACGACAAGGTCGACGTCATGGGCTATTCGCTGGGCGGCGGCGTTGCCTTCCGCATGGCGGTCCAGCATCCCGAGGCTGTGCGCCGGCTGGTCCTTGTCTCGACAGGCTATGCGGCCGATGGCTTTTACGACGAGATGCGTCCGCAGCAGGCGCAGGTGAGCGCCGCCGCGGCGGCGTTCATGAAAGACACGCCGATGTACAAATCCTACGTCGCCGTCGCGCCGCATCCGGAAGACTTCCCGAAACTGCTCGACGCGCTCGGCAATTTCATGCGCCAGAACGACGACTTCTCGGCCGATGTTCCCAAGCTCAAGATGCCGGTCATGCTCGCTTACGGCGACAGCGACATGTACAAGCCCGAGCATGAGATCAAGTTCTACCAGATGCTCGGCGGCGGTCTGAAGGATGCCGGCTGGATGCGCGAGAACTTGTCGCGGAACCGTCTGGCGATCCTGCCGAACCGCACCCACTACGACGTCTTCTTCGCCCCGGAACTGACGGCCGCCGCGCTGCCGTTCCTCAACGGCGAGACCAAGGTGAAGAGCTGGGACGAGGTGGTCGGCGAAGCCGAATGACCCCCCATCTCCGCCGGCCGTCTCCAGCGAGACGGCCGGCGAGTTTTTCAGGAAGCCTTGGCTCGGCGCGGCTGCCTCAGATGCTTGATGCCGCTCATCTCGACGAAGTTCGTCGCCGACTCCCAGAGATAGTCACCGTAGAGAAACGGCTCGAACGGTTCGGCGTCGTCCAACGGCAGAGGCGATATCTCCGCATCGACACGCGGCTCGTAGAAGAACGGTATAGAGAACCGCACCGTTTTCGGCGCAATGACCCGGTGCCGTGTCGCCCGCACGCGGCCGCCGGTCCAGTGTTCCAGCAACCGGCCGAAATTGACCGCCAGCGTGCCGTTGGCTGGAGGCACGTCGATCCATTCGCCGGCGAGGTTCTTCGCTTGCAAGCCCTCGACGCCGTCCTGCGCCAGCAAAGTGACGAAGCCTGAATCGGCATGTTCGCGGCCGATGATGGTGCGCGTCTCGCCCTTGTGGATCACCGAAAACTCCGGCCCGCCGGTATCGACGCCGGCGTTGGCGTCACGCAGGGGATAGCGGATCAGGCGCAGCGTCGAGATGCCACCGTCGAAATAGGCATCGAAGATCAGTTCAGGCAGGCCAAGCCCGCGGGCGATCGACCGCATCAGCATGATGCCGACCGTCTCCATCGCGCGATAGTAGTCGGCTGCGGCGGTACGCCAGCCTGGCAGCGCATTTTCGGCCGGCAGTGGTGTCGGCTCGCACAAGGGATCGTCGGAGGCTGCCAGTCGCGCCGCGTCGGCAAGGTCCGGCCCCATGTCGATACCTTCCTTGTAGGAAACGGCTTGCGGCTGCAGCGGAAACCAGCCGCGGTAGAAATTCTTCTTCGTGTGATCGAAATTCCAGCGCAGCAGTTTCTGCTTCTCGGCGTCGGGAAGCGAAAAGATGCGCAGCACTTGCGCGCGCTTGTCCGGCGTCAGCCGGTCATCGCCGGGAAAATCCCGAATCGCCATGAAACCGATGCCAGCCGCGGCGGCCATGATCCTGGCGTCGCAGCGGTCGCGGGCGGGCGAGGGCGGTCCGAACAGAGCCGCAATGCCGATTGTTTCGATGTCCGCTGTCATGACGGTCCTGCCACATCACGATAATCGATGAGCTTGTATCAAAGCTTTTCAATTGACCCAATCGGCCTCGCCGCTACCTTGCCGCCTGTTCACTCCACCAATGGATCCAGACGATGGCAAAATATGAGGGCGGATGCCTGTGCAGGGCGGTGCGCTACCGCACCGACGCCGACCCCATCAACGAGCGCATCTGTCATTGCCGGCTCTGCCAGAAGGCGATCGGCGCGGCCTTCAATGCACGCGTTCTGTTCCGCATCGATGATGTGACGGTCGAGGGGCCGTTGGCCACGGTCAACACCTCGCCGGATCTCAAGCGTGGTTTTTGCCCGAACTGCGGAACGACGATGTTTTCGCGGCGCGATTCCGCCGGCATCATCGGCCTTACGACAGGTTCGCTCGACGACCCGTCGCTGTTCAGGCCCCAGATGCATATCTGGACCACCTCGAAACAGCCCTGGGTGATGCTGGACGACGGCCTGCCGCAATATGAAGGCGCTCCGCCGGCCTAGGCTTCCTCCTTCCCGTCAACAGGAGGACGTGCCCCAGGATGACCAAAAAATAGTCCAAAGAGACACGCGATAGCCGGCAAAGCGTCATTGGCGGGCCATCTTTGTCACCCTATCTAAGCGTCGCGGGCCCGGCATTCGAGGAGACGACGGATGAACGACAGCATCAGCACCCTGGACGAGCTTTTGAGCGATCCGATGGTCCTGCTTGTGATGGAGCGTGACCGTGTGCGCCCGGAACAGGTGCGCATGCTGCTCGAACGGGCTCGCCGGCCATCCGCGGAGGAGCCTGTCGTGCCGCCCGCGCATGTGATTGCCAGGACCTGCCAGAAACTCTGGCTTTGCCCGTAATCGTCTTGCCAACCTCCACCCATGGGAGCGTCGCCGGCCCTTCGGGCCGGTTTGAACCGTGCGCGTCTGACGCGGCGGCGCCAGCTTACAAATCCGTAAATTGATTCTACGCTCCATGACGATATGGCTTGCCGGGCACCGATCGCCATCGATGCCTTCGCTAGTCCGATCCCTCCCGCATGGAACCCGACATGGCTGATATCTGCACGCAAGGCGTCGACACGGGCTTTGTCGGCCTTGGAACTGCCAAGGTCGCATTCCTCGGCCTGGTGCAAGGCATCACGGAACTGCTGCCGATTTCTTCGACCGCCCATATGCGCATCGTGCCGGCCGTGCTTGGATGGCAGGATCCGGGCTCCGCTTTCTCCGCCGCCATGCAACTGGCGGCCCTTGCCGCCGTGGTCAGCTATTTCTGGGGCGACGTAAGGGATCTTTTGTTCGGGTCACTCGCCGCCCTCACGCGCCGTGATTTTGCCGACCGGCATTTCCGTCTGGCGCTGTGGATCGTGCTGGCGACGATCCCCATCGTCATTGCCGGCGTGGCGCTCTCGGGCGTTCTCAATACCTGCAATTCGCCGTTGCGCAGCCTGACAGTAATTGGCTGGGCCTGCATCGCCATGGCGGTCCTGCTGGGGCTGGCTGAAATCTTTGCCCGCCATCGGCGCACCATGGCCGACGCGTCGCGGGCCGATGCATTGCTGGTCGGCGTCGCGCAGATCGGCGCCTTGATACCCGGCGTTTCCCGTTCCGGCTCGACCCTGACGGCGGCACTGGGGCTTGGCTTCAAGCGGGCGGAGGCGGCCCGTTTCTCGTTCCTGCTCGGGCTGCCGGCCATCGCGCTTGCCGGCCTCAAGGAATTATGGGAGCTGCACAAGGTGCATCTCGATGCCCATGGATGGTCGGTTCTCGGCCTGGGGCTGCTCGTGGCATCGATATCGGCCTTTTTCGCCATCTGGGGCCTGATGCGCGTGCTGGAACGCTTCTCCGCATGGCCTTTCGTCATCTATCGCGGTGTGCTTGGGGTCGTCCTGCTGGCGGGCGTGGCGATGGGGTGGCTTGTCTAGGCCGGACCCGCACGCTTCCGGTGTTGCACGGCTGCAACCGTCAGGAGAGCATCAACCCATGCCCGAAGATGTGATAGGACGCCTTCATTGACTCCCGGCAATATCCGCCCTTAACGTTCTGTTAACAAAACAGATGGGCGGGGCCGGATGGCATCCTCGATGGGTTGGCGCCGGAAGGCGAAGGGGCTGGGGCTTGCGATTGGCCTGATTGCTTTCTGTTCGGCGGCGAGTTCCGCCTACACGGCTCCCGTCTCCATGGTTATCGGCGGCTCGACCTCCCAGCCGATTGGCCACTATGATTTTTGCAAGATCCATTCCGCCGAGTGCTCGATCCGTTCACCCGACAGCGAGCCGGCACGCTTGACCGCCAGGCTGTCGCGGGAGATCAGCGCCGTAAACCTTTCGGTCAACGCGCGCGTCAAGCCGATGAGCGACATGGACAATTACGGCAAGGAGGAATGGTGGGCCTATCCGGACAATGGCTTCGGCGATTGCGAGGATTACGCGCTGGAAAAGCGGCGTGAGCTCAACAGCCTGGGCATTGCCATAGCCAATCTCCTGATGACGGTGGTTCGCAAGCCGGACGGCGAAGGCCATGCCGTGCTGACGGTGCGTACCGACAAGGGCGACTTCATCCTCGACAACCTTGTCGACAAGGTTCGTCTCTGGAACCAGACGCCGTATCGCTATCTGAAAAGGCAGGCGAGCGACGACACCGGGCACTGGGTCTCCATTCTTGCCGGCGAAGAGAAGCTGGTCAGCGCCGTCAAATAGCCGCCGCGGGCCGTCCGGGCCGTAGTCCACGCTCCCCCTCAAGCAAATCCTTCATCGTGCCGGCAAGCGGTGCTATCCACGACAGTTCGTTGGAACCGACAATCCGGAACGCGCATGGATTTTTTGACACTCCTGCATTCGGCACCCTTGTTGCTGGCCTTGCTCAAGGCCGCGTTGCCGCACGCGGTCGCCACGACGGTGGCATTCGGCCAGTGGTTCGCTTCGGTGCCGCCGTGCCGTGACGTCGCCTTCGAGGCGGCGAGCTTTCTCGTCTGCGAGGTCGATCCAAAACTGTATTCGATCGAACTGTTCTGGAAAGACCCGGCGGGCAAGCCTTTTCAGTCGTTGCACAATCTCGACGACGCCCAGCGCACGGCCGGCCGTACCATGCTGTTTGCCATCAATGCCGGCATGTATCATCCCGACCTCAGGCCGGTCGGCCTCTATGTCGAACGCGGCCAGGAAATGGCCGGTGTGAAGACGGGATCGGGCAGCGGCAATTTTTCGCTGCAGCCGAATGGCATCTTCTACATCGGCGGCGGCAAGGCCGTGGTCCGGGCGACCAGGGACTTTGTCAGGCAGCGGCCAGCGACCGACTATGCGACCCAATCAGGGCCAATGCTGGTGATCGACGGCCAGCTTCACCCGAAATTCCGGTCTGACGGCACGTCGCGCAAGAGCCGCGACGGCGTCGGGGTGCGAAAGGATGGGATTGCCGTCTTTGCCATTTCGAACGGCACGGTGACGTTCCATGCCTTCGCCCGCCTGTTTCGTGACGTGCTAGGCTGCGACAACGCGCTCTTTCTCGACGGCACGATATCGAGCCTGCTCGCTCCGGCCATCGGCCGCAACGACGACTACTGGAACCTGGGGCCGATGATCGGCGTCTTCAGGAAGCGCGGCTGATGCCTGGCGCCCTCGATCGCGACACGCGCTAAGCCCGTGTATCGCGCCCGCCTCGCAGCCTGATGACTATTACGGCGACGATGATCGCCGCCACCATGGCCGCGATCACCGCCAGGCCGAACAGGCTGGTCGCGTCGAGTTCGGGCAGATTGTCGGCCCCTTTCGCCACCAGCCATCCAGGCGACAGCACGACCGGCGCCCAGACGATCGCCGACAGGATGTTGGCGATCTGGAAGCGGCGTCTGTTCATCCCCATCATGCCCGCGACCAGCGGCACGGTGGCACGCACCGGACCGAAGAAGCGGCCGACGAAAACCGCGGCGAAACCGTAGCGCTGGAAGAACAGGCGCGCCCTGGCGATCTCGCGGCGATAGCGGTTGAGCGGCCATTTGTGGACGACGCCGCGCCCGAGCCATTTGCCGAGAAAATAGGAGATGGTGTCGCCGAGCGTCGCACCGATCATCGCGGCGAGGAGAACGGGCAGGGGCTGGACGATACCGGCGCCCACCAGGCCGCCGACGATGATCAGCACCGTGGTGCCGGGCAACAGGATGCCGACCAGCACCAGCGATTCGCCGAAGGCCAGCAATCCGACCACGAGGCCCGCCCAGGCCTGATGGTTCTCGATGAAACAAACGCTCTGGTCGATGAACGACTGCACGCAAGCTCCCTTTTGAAAGTGTTCCTCAGCTGCCGCTGTCGAGCAGGCCCCTGAGTTCGTCGAGCTTGTCGTTGACGAGCCAGCCGCGTGGCCCGGCGCCTTTTCAGGAATCTTGGGAACGCCGGCGCAAACGCCGCAAACCGTTCTCAACAGCCACATCATGGCGCTGTCAAGGCTTGGCCGGACCGCTGCCGGCGGCTGTCTGAAAGAGGCCACAGCTATGGTAAAAAACTTGATTCAATCTTTATTGGTAATTTCTCGTTCATAACTCGTCTGGTTGTCCGTCGGCCGTTGCCTTCGGTCTGTTGTGTTTTGAGTACAGGTCCAGATGCGGTTACCAGGCGTCATCAGTTTCGTGATCGCATCGCTGTGCCTTGCCGGCTGTTCGTCGACATCGGGCATGGATGCGCTCGACATGCAGAAGCCATCCAGTGAAACCACCAGTTCGGTTGTCCGGCCAAGCGCGCCGATCGCATCCGTTCCGCGGACCAAGGCAAACGCGGCGCGCAATCGGGTTGAGGTCGCGTCCGAGGACGACACCGCTCGGCCCTTTGGCCTGGCGGAGGAAGAGACGGTGGCGTTTCCCGCACCCGAACTGCCCGACAGCGTCGAGCCGCCGATAGAGGAGGCTGCCCTGGTGTCGCCGCCGAAGCTGTTGTCGCGGGCGGCACCGCCCATGCTGGCCGGACCGGTCACGCGCTACGGCTTCCGCGATGCCAAGCCGATCAATTTCGGCCGCTCGTCGCCCCGTCACCTTGCCGTGCACGGTGTCGACGTGTCGCGCTGGCAAGGCAACGTGAACTGGGAGAAGCTGCGCGCCCAGGGCGCCAATTTCGCCTACATCAAAGCGACCGACGGTGGCGACCATCTCGACCCGATGTTCGCCAGGAACTGGCGCGGCGCCGACGCCGCCGGCCTCAAGCGCGGCGCCTATCATTTCTTCTACTGGTGCCGCACCGCCGGCGAGCAGGCCGACTGGTTCATCCGCAACGTACCCAGGGTCGAGGGCGCGCTGCCGCCGGTGATCGACGTAGAGTGGAACGGCGACTCCAGTTGCCAGCGGCGCCCTTCGCGCGAAAAGGTGCTGGAAAAGATGCAGGTGTTCATGGACAAGCTGGAGCGCCACTACGGCCAGCGGCCGATCATCTACACGGCGCCGGATTTCTACCGAGACAACCTTCAGGGCGCCTTCCCGGATTATCCGTTCTGGCTGCGCGCCGTGGCCCGGCACCCGTCAAAGGTCTATCCCGATCGCAAGTGGCTGTTCTGGCAGTATTCCGGCTCCGGCCTGTCGCATGGCGTGACCGGCCGCATCGATCTCAACGTCTTCCATGGCGATGAGCGGCAATGGCGCGCCTGGGCCGGCGGCGGCGGCCGGCAGATGATGGCTGACTCGAACTAGGACAGGATACGTCCGCCGCCCAGGCGCTCATTCCCGGCCTATCGGAACTGGTTGCTCCCGCTGTGCTTTTCCTCACTCAGCCGCAGCCGCGTCCTCAAATCCATGATCTCGGCGATGGCGGCATCGATCATGGCGAGAAGCGTCAGCGTGTCGTGCTGGGTTGGGTCGGCCCTGACATAGGCGAGCTGGTTCACGATATCGGGTTCGTCGTCGGCTTTGTCACTCATGCGCATCGTCCCGGCTGTTGTCTTCCTGGATTTTATCCGATCGGGTCGATCGTCAAGTAGCCCTTTTATCACGTCATGGTGCGGATGGCCTTGCCGGCGTTCATTTCCCAATCTTGCGAATAGACAAGACATTTTCGTCGCCGTGCTGTCTATATGCGGGCTGCTGCACTCTTGGTCGTCAGGGGACGAGATGGAGCTCAAATTTCTATTGGTTGGCTTTGCCTGCACGGTCGCCGGCATGCTGTCGATCGTCACCTTCCTGAAATGGCGAGAGGTCAAGGCGACCAGCCGCTGGTTGCCGACGCCTGGAAAGATCGTCTCGTCGCGCGTCGAGGCGCGCGAGGTGACGAGCTCCGGCACTGGCTCGGAGAGCAGCACTTCGACCGAAATCCGCAATTTCCCGGCCATCACCTATGAGTACAAGGTGGGCGGCAAGATGTTTCAAAGTTCGCACTATAGCGTGCAGGAGAACCTCGGAAATTTCGAAGTCGCCGAAACCCTTGCGCGGTTTCCGCGTGGCGCGGCCGTAACCGTGTTCTATGACCCGTCCAGTCCAGGCAAGGCGGTGATCGAGCGCACCATGCCGGATGGCGCCTTCAAGTTCATGATCCAGCTTTCGGCGGGCCTGGTGGTTGGCGCGCTGGTGCTGGTGTTTTCCGTCGGTGGCGTGCTGGAGGCAATCGGGCCGCATTTGCCCAAGCCGCAGAACCTCGGTGCCGCGGCGTTCCTGCTGTTCATGGGTCTTTTTGTGCTGCGCATGGGCTTTGCCCAGAAATCGATGGCTGAGAAGGCGACAAAATGGCCGACCACCGCCGGCCGTATCAATGCCTCCGGCCTGCAGGCGATCAAGACCCGCGACAGGTTCGAAGGCGTGGGCTACCGGCCTTGGCGCACTGTCTTCAAATCCCGCATCATCTACAGCTATGGTGTCGCCGGACAGCGCTACAGCGCCGATCATGTCGCTTTCGGCGCCAGCGTGACGGCCTCGCTGCCCGGCCTCGTCGGCGGTCAGGCGCGGCGGTATGTCGAGGGCGGCAAGGTCGACGTGCGCTATGACCCCGCCAATCCCGCCTCGGCGGTGCTCGAATGCCGGGTGCGCGGGCTCTGGCTGCTGTGGGTCTGTTCGGCAGGCTTTCTCGGAGGCGCGGCGTTGCTGGTCCGGCTGGTCTGAGTGTCGCCGCCTTCAGCAGCGGACGAGAGGTCCGCTGTCGAATCCCCGCCAGGTCAACCGCACCGTCGCGCCATCTCTTTGGATATGGATGATGCGGGAAAATGGCTCGTCCAGCGATGGGTCCTCGCCATAACACTGGCTGGCGCGAACGACCCAACCGGTGGCGGTTTTGCGGAAGCTCGCGTGCTCGCAGCCGAGGTTGGGAAACGACAGGGCCGACTGATCCACCGTGAAGACAGTCTGGCGCTGGACGTCTGCGGTCGCATGGCAGTTCAACCTGTCCCTGGACCACGTCCCGACATAGGGCGCTGCCGCTGCGGCCGGCACAATCGTAGTCGCGGAGATCGCTATGATCATTGCCAAACGCTGCATCTGTTGTTCCCTGGGCCGCTGTGGCTGATCATACAGATTGCGGGCTTGTGTGGGGCAAGTTTTCGACCGAGGTGCGATAAACGCTGCGGCTCCGGATTTCGCTTATGGTTTTGCACGGATGATGCGAGACTGTGCAGCCCGGCACGCAACCGGCCCTGCTTCACAATGCTTTCCCCGAGATTTCGATGATCATTCGCAAACTGGCCTTTGTTGTCCTGGGTTCGCTCGGGCTCATGCAAGCGGCGAGCGCCAAGGAATGCCTCCTGAGCCACGCTACCTATCGGGAGCCACGTTCGGGCGCGGTCATGCAATTCCGGCCGCTCGACAACGAACCGGCGGCACTGACGACGCAGGTGTTCTCGCTGACCGTGCCCCACACCGGCATAAGCCTGCCGGCCGACATCACGTGGACCAACGGCAAAAATGCATTTCCGCTCGGCACCATCCGCCACGCCTGCACCGATGACGACCGCGAAGCGGGTCTTCAGGACGGCAGCGGGCTGTGCAGGATATGGGACGGGCAGGTCTACGCCCTGACCGGAGGCGGCGCCGAGCAGCTGAATTCCCGCGAAGCGACACCGGCGCCGAAAGGGCTATTGCTGCCGGAGTTCGGTGCGACGTTCGCCGAATGGCCGGATTTCACCAACGCCAACCCCGACGGCTCGGCCTGGGATGCCTTTGCCTTGATGTGATGCAGCGATGAATAGCGCGATGAGACTGATCAGCTTGACCTTCGCCCTGCTTGCGTCCGGATCGATTCCCGCTGTGGCGGGCGAATCGGCGCCGTCGCGCCCGCCCATCGACAAATGCGTTTGGGAAAGGCTGACGGACAAAAATATCGGGCTCGCCGCCTGGGTGCAGCGTTGCGACTTCGGTTTTCGCCAGATCCATTTCGAATTCGCCGGCAATGCACTCGCCATCAAGTACAGCGATGGCGGCGCGACGGATCCTCTTGTCGAGGTGTTCCACATCAAATCAGGCGAAACGGGCGAGGCTGCCGTGGAGCGTCTGTTGCAGGAGAAGACCGACAAGGCTATCAGCGCACGCTGCGTGGTGACGCCTTACACCGAGGGCACCGTGCCCGCCGGCGTCAAGCGCTACACATTCAGCCCCGACGCTGCCTATGCGAAAGAGCTGAAGGCACTTGCCAACCCCAATGAGGTTCCCGAACCACCCTGCGGCGATTGGGGCGAAATGCCAGATGGCATCCAATACTTTGAAGCTCCAGCGGGCGAGGGGCGCAAGCTGCTGTTTGTCCGCGTCGGTCAGGACGAGCCGTTGTTTGATGAGCAGACCTTGGAAGTGCTGCCGGAGGGGTAGGCGCGCTGGGCCAATCGGGATTGAGAGACCGCATTGACCTTAGCTTGTCCCAGTCGACGTCAAAGCGTAACGCTACCGAGTTGGCGGCAGCGGATGGCAATCTTGGAGCACCAACTACTTCAAAGATTCGCCCCAACGCGACGGATAGCTTCGGGCAGATCTCGCAAGCTACCCACGATTTTGGTAGTATCGATTGATTGACAGCCCTTCATCAAATTGGCCATTCTACGGTCGCATCGTATCAGGTCGACATCTTTCAAATAAATTAGATGAATTAAGTCGGCGAAATCTGATGGTGCTGGATCAATTCTACCATTTTGCAAAGCATTGAAATAATGATCAAAATGGCCACCCCTGCCGACTCCAAACTTCTCGTCGAGCTTTAAGTCAGCCTTAGGCATCTTTGGTTTGCGTGGCCGCTCGGGGAGCGCAATTGACGATCTAAAATCTTTTGGAAAATCAGAATTATGCAGAGTATGATGTAAATCAGAGTGAGCTTTCTTAGCAGATTTGTAAATTTCATCAACTTTCTGGCTCTGTATCTTAAAATTCTCAATTGCCGTCGAAAGTTTATGGTATGATTTATCAATTAGATTCTCAAGAGGGTTGTCCTTTTCTGAGTACTCGTACCAAATCTGAATAAATGCTTCTGGGTCGCTTAACCATCGGGTGAGCTCTCTCGACACGATATTGGCAGAAATAGTGCCGTTAACATAACCTTGAATATAACCTCCGGAGAGAATCTCATCTGAGATTGGCATATTTGGAAAATCAGACTTCTTCAATTCGTGATAGGGTAATTGGCGAACTAAATCCAGGTAGCCAGATTTTGATTTTAGCTGCCGTCGTAACTTTCGAGTTATTCGATCATCCTTTGCAATGCCGTTTCGGATACCCTCCCACAGATTGTCCTTTAGCGCCTTGGGAGAGAAAGATTCGAGTGCCGACAACGGCATCCAAATTCCGTCATTAGGAAATTGAGCGCCGGATTTCAAATCTGCCAGGTAAGGAAATGCATTAGCCTGACAAACGGCTTTGAGAAAGCGCGCTATCCGAAGCCGCTCGGGCTTATGTTTGGCATCATACTTTCTGAAAAGCTCAAACATTAACGGGTAAGAGTAACCCGTAACTATTTCGCCACTTTCAATGCCAGCCAACAGAAATTCCTTGGTGTCAGAATGTTCAGATACCTCTTTCGCCATCTCGTTATAATCTGAGGTGTCTAGGTAAATTCGAACGGGTCTGGCAGTTGGCCTCATATTCAAGCTTTGTTCCGGTAGCCGTATACGCACAAGACAATTTGCCTTGTGCGTATACGGATGGCTAGTAGCATCCCAAAGTTCTCAGCTGCACCCGCTCGTGGCGCCGCACGTATCGCACTTCTCGCAGGTCCCGTTCCGCACCATGGTAAAATTCTGGCACTCGGAGCAGGAATTGCCGGTGTAGCCCTGGAGCAGCGACTTGGCGCGGCGGTCGGCGGCGAGTTTCTTCGCCTCGGCCGCTTCATGGGCCGCCGTATCGGTGAACAGGGCCGCGGTGCGATCGGTCGAGGCATCGGAGGCCGCTTCCTCGAAGGCGATGTCTTCCGCCAATTCCTTGGCCCGCTCCTCATAGTCGCGCTTGTAGGCGATCGCCTCGTCGCTCGCCGGCTTCAACGCAAGCACGTTGGAGCCGGAGAAGGCCGTCGGCGCCGAACGGGCAGGGATGCCGGAGGAGCCGGCAAAACCCTTCGGCTCGTTGCCGCTTGCCCTCGAAACCAGCTTCACCGGCGAGCCGCGGGTCAGGCCCTTGGAGACGGCGTCGGTCTTGCCTTCGCTGATGCCGCGGCCAAGTGCGGTGTTGGAGAAGTCCGACTGGTCGACATGGGCGAGATCGTTGCGGCCGAGATAGGAGATGGCCAGTTCACGGAACACGTAGTCGAGGATCGACGTCGCGCTCTTGATGGCATCGTTGCCGATGACCATGCCGGCCGGCTCGAACTTGGTGAAGGTGAAGGCGTGCACATATTCGTCGAGCGGCACGCCATATTGCAGGCCAAGCGAGATCGCGATGGCGAAGTTGTTGAGAAGGCCACGCAGCGTGGCACCCTCCTTGTTCATGTCGATGAAAATCTCGCCGAGACGGCCATCGTCATATTCGCCGGTGCGCAGGAAGATGGTGTTGCCACCGATCTTGGCCTTCTGCGTGTAACCCTTGCGGCGGCCGGGCAGCTTTTCCTGCTCGCGCGACACGCGTTCGATGATGCGTTCGACGATGCGCTCGGTGATCTGCGCCGCGCGCGCCGCAGCCGGTGCCTGGATCAGCTGCTCGATCGCATCGTCGTCATCCTCCTCGCCATCGGCGAGCAGCGAGGCATTGAGCGGCTGCGATAGCTTCGAGCCGTCGCGATAGAGCGCGTTCGCCTTCAGCGCCAGCTTCCACGACAGCATGTAGGCGTTCTTGGCGTCCTCCACCGTCGCGTCGTTCGGCATGTTGATGGTCTTGGAGATGGCGCCGGAGATGAAGGGTTGGGCCGCCGCCATCATCTGGATGTGGCTGTTGATCGAAAGCGAGCGCTTGCCGATCTTGCCGCAGGGGCTGGCGCAGTCGAACACGGGGAGGTGTTCGGCCTTGAGGAAGGGCGCGCCTTCCAGCGTCATCGCACCGCAGACATGGATGTTGGCGGCCTCGATGTCCTTCCGGGAGAAACCCAGCGCCGGCAGCATTTCGAACGAGAAGTCGTTGAGCTGCTCGTCGGTGAAGCCAAAGGTCTCCTTCACCCAGTCGGCGCCGAGCGTCCACTGGTTGAAGACGAACTTGATGTCGAAGGCCGACTTCAGCGCGGCGTTGAGCGCCGCGATCTTGTCGTCGGTGAAGCCCTTGGCCTTGAGCGAGCCGGGGTTGACGGCCGGCGCCTGGTTGAGATTGCCGTGGCCGACCGCATAGGCCTCGATCTCGGCGATCTGGCTCTCGGAATAACCGAGCGTGCGCAGCGCTTCCGGCACGGCGCGGTTGATGATCTTGAAATAACCGCCGCCCGCGAGCTTCTTGAACTTCACCAGGGCGAAGTCGGGCTCGATGCCGGTGGTGTCGCAATCCATCACCAGGCCGATCGTGCCGGTGGGCGCGATCACGGTTGCCTGCGCGTTGCGGTAGCCATGCTCCTCGCCGAGCTCGATGGCGCGGTCCCATGCGGCCTTGGCGTGGGTGGCCAAATCCTGCTGCTTCAGGTCCGACGCCACGAGAGGCACCGGATTGACGGCGAGCTTTTCGTAACCGTCCTTGTCGCCATAGGCGGCGCGACGATGATTGCGCATGACGCGCAGCATGTTCTGGGCGTTGCGGTCATAGTCGGGGAAGGCGCCGAGTTCGGAAGCCATTTCCGCCGAGGTGGAGTAGGCGACGCCGGTCATGATTGCGGTCAGCGCGGCGCAGATGGCGCGGCCCTCGTCGGAATCGTAGGGAATGCCCGAAGTCATCAGCAGGCCGCCGATATTGGCATAGCCGAGGCCCAGCGTGCGGTAGTCGTAGGAGAGCTTGGCGATCTCCTTCGACGGGAACTGCGCCATCATCACCGAGATTTCCAGAACCATGGTCCACAGCCGCACCGTGTGCTCGTAAGCAGCGATATCGATCGTGCCGTCGGCATTGCGGTAGGGGAGCAGGTTGATCGAGGCGAGGTTGCAGGCCGTGTCGTCAAGGAACATGTATTCCGAGCACGGGTTGGAGGCCCGGATCGCACCGGCCGAAGCGCAGGTGTGCCAGTCGTTCATCGTCGTGTTGAAATGCAAGCCGGGATCCGCCGAAGCCCAGGCGGCGTAGCCGATCTTTTCCCAGAGGTCCCGCGCCTTCAGCGTCTTCAAGACCTTGCCATCCTTGCGGGCGGTCAGGTGCCAGTCGGCGTCGGTCTCGACGGCGCGCAGGAAGTTGTCCTTCAGCGACACCGAATTGTTGGAGTTCTGGCCCGAAACGGTGAGGTAGGCGTCAGAATCCCAGTCGGTGTCGTAGGTCTTGAACGACATCGACTTGTAGCCCTGCTTGGCGAACTGGATGACGCGGTAGATGTAGTTTTCCGGCACCGCCGATTTCTTGGCCGCCTTGATTTCGCGCTTCAGCGCCGTGTTGACGGCCGGATCGAAGCAGTCGTCGTCATGGCCTTCGCAATTGACGCAAGCCTTCATGATCGCTTCGAGATGCTTCTTGACGATCTTGGAACCGGTTACCAGCGAGGCGACCTTCTGCTCTTCATTGACCTTCCAGTCGATGAATTCTTCGATGTCGGGGTGGTCGGCGTCGACGATGACCATTTTCGCGGCGCGGCGCGTCGTGCCGCCCGACTTGATGGCGCCCGCCGCACGGTCGCCGATCTTGAGGAAGCTCATCAGGCCGGACGAGCGGCCGCCGCCGGACAGCTTTTCGCCTTCGCCGCGCAGCAGCGAGAAGTTCGAGCCGGTGCCGGAGCCATATTTGAACAGGCGCGCCTCGCGCACCCACAAATCCATGATGCCGCCCTCGTTGACGAGGTCGTCCTGCACGCCCTGAATGAAGCAGGCATGCGGCTGCGGATGCTCATAGGAGGATTTCGACTTCGTCAGCTTGCCTGTGAAGGGGTCGACATAGAAGTGGCCCTGGCTCGGGCCGTCGATGCCATAGGCCCAGTGCAGGCCGGTGTTGAACCATTGCGGCGAGTTCGGCGCGACGCGCTGCGTGGCCAGCATGTAGGCAAGCTCGTCGCGGAAGGCGCGCGCGTCTTCCTCCGAAGCCTTGAAGTAGCCGCCCTTCCAGCCCCAATAGGTCCAGGTGCCGGCCAGCCGGTCGAAGACCTGGCGGGCGTCGATCTCGGAGCCGTAGCGCTCGGCTTCCGGCAGCTTGGCGAGTTCGGCCTCATCGGCGACGGAGCGCCACAGGAAGGAAGGGACGTCGTTCTCCTCGACCTTCTTCAGGCGCGCGGGAACGCCGGCCTTGCGAAAATATTTTTGGGCCAGGATGTCGGCGGCGACTTGGGAGAACTGCGCCGGCACGTCGATGTTGTCCAAGCGGAACACCACCGAGCCATCCGGATTCTTGATCTCGGAAAGCGCCTTGCGGAATTCGATCTCCGCATAAGCGGCCCCTTCTTGGCCTGCATGTCCTGGCTTGGTGAAACGACGCTCGATGCGCATTGGTCCGGTCCCTTTTGTCTATATATAGCGCTTTCATCGGGGGATTTCTGCCCCCAAAAGACGAAACGCGCAGTCCGCCGTTTGCCGGCATCGCGAACAATGCCGGCATCTCCTCTTCGCAGGCGCGGCCACGCACACGACAAAACGCCTTGCCGGGCATTTGCCGAGGCTGCCAACCGACCCCGCGGGTCCCTCAAAACTGAATTTTTCGATTCCCTCACCCGAGGGAAGTTCACACTATCTAGCGTCGAACCTAGCTGCAAACACTAAATATAGTATTAACAGACAATTTATTCCAGTCCGACAATTCTCCCTTTCGTCGCCCCACCACCCACGATCCCAACGCTTCCGCCGGCCTCGTAAACAGGCGGAAATGCGGGCAAAACGCACATAATCCGGGAAAAAGACCGGGCTCAGAACTTTCCGGTCGCGCTCTCAACAGGAGCGCATGGCCTATAAAAGGCGACTCGTTTCGAGCCGTCAAGGATTCGTTTGCGTAGCTTTTGTAACCCCAACATCTTGTGTGTCACACATGTGGATAACGGGGATAGAATTGACCGCTGTGGCTGCCACTTTCCGGCGGCAGGCACACGCGGTCACCCAGTCCGCGATACGCGGGCTGCGTAAGACTGTCCCGCAGGCTGCAAAAGCCAGGCAAGCCGGTGCGCAGGGCGTCAGCCGTAGTGCAGCTTCGGCTTGGGTTCGGTACCGGTGAACTGTACGCCGATCCGGTCGTTGCGGCGCCAGCGGACCTCGCAGCGATAGGCGACGCCGTCGAGCGGCACATACAGAAGGAAATGATCGGGAACCCGGGCTTCGAGCGGCATTTTCAGTTCTGCGCCGTCCGCATGCTGGTTGCGCACCGTGCAACCGACTTCTGAATTCTGGATCCCGGTGATGATCGTTCCACCTTTGAGCACGCGCGGCCGATGCTCGCGCTTTGGCTCGCCGGGATCTTGCTGAAGTGGGTCTACGGGTTTCGTCATCGATCAAACCAGGAGTGACCGATTCTTAGCGAAGAAAAATTAGCAAATCATTGCGGCACAGCACAAGGTTGTGAATCCGCCGTGATACACGCAAAAGGCGTCTATCAGGAGAACCTGCGCGGGTCGGCACAGAAATAGGCGATGATCTGACAGAGGTCGGGCTCATTGACCATGCGCACGGCTTCGCTGGAACTGACCCATTTGCGGGTGCGGGAGTGCTTTTCCTTCCAGCGGTCCGCGATCTTGTCGACGTGCAGCGGAAACACCAGCACCTCGCAAGGCACTTCTTCGCCCGAAGCCATCACCTTGGCATAGAAATAGCGGCCGGCTTCGAGATGGGCGATGTTGCCGCGCAGACCGGCTTCCTCGGCGGCCTCGCGCGCGGCCGCTTCGCAGAGCGGCTCCCTGGCTTCCGGCCATCCTTTCGGCAACACCCACCGGCCAGTGTCGCGGCTGGTGATCAGCATGACCTCGACGCCATCCCCAGTATCGCGCCAGGGCAGGGCAGCAACCTGCAGACGGCACGGCGCCGTGCCAAAGAGCCGTCGGACTCTTTCAGCAAGGTGGTTGTGCGTCGTTGGCCGTGTCAACATCGGAGAAGCTAGCCCCAGCCTCCAGAATCGTTTGCCGTCTTATGAATCTTACGGCTAATTGTGGCCAATAAAAGTAAAAACTTCGGTCACGCCGGCTAATTCCCGTCAACAAGGCGTCGATTTCACAGGATAGCTTGTCGGCGGGTCGCTCCGCGCAAGCAAATATCGTCATCGGCGCTGGCTTGATTGGCAAAAAGCGGCTTGCCTCGAATCAGCCGGCGTGATCGTCGGCGATCGGCTTCTGATAGGTGAAGCCCATGTCCCAGGGAAAATAGATCCAGGTGTCCTGGCTGACCTCGGTGACGAAAGTATCGACCAGCGGCCGGCCCTTGGGCTTGGCGTAGACGGTCGCGAAATGGGCCTTGGGCATCATTGCGCGCACGATGCCGGCGGTCTTGCCGGTGTCGGTCAGGTCGTCGATGATCAGCACGCCGGCGCCATCGTCGGCCAGCAAGGCCGGCGTGATCTCCTTCAGCACCTGCAATTGTCCCTGGCTGGTGTAGTCGTGATAGGAGGCGACACAGACCGTCTCGATGACACGGATGCCGAGTTCGCGCGAGATGATAGCCGCCGGGACCAGGCCACCGCGCGTGATGCAGACAATAGCCTTCCATTGACCCTTGCTTGCGCCGGCAAGCCGCCAGGCAAGTGCGCGGGCGTCGCGATGGAACTGGTCCCAGGAGACCGGGAAAGCTTTTTCGGGAAGGGACATGTCTCGCGCACTCCGCGGCACGCGACAGCCGCGTGCAAGAAAACAGGGGAATGCGCGCGGAATTAACTGGAAACCCCACGGCTTGGCAAGGGTGGCTGGTAGCGATCGCTGTGGACTTACCGCGACAGGAAGGCTGCTACCTGTGCCGTGCGCAGCACCGTGCGCGTCACCCCGCCGAACAGTAGCTGGCGCAGCCAGGAGTGGCTGTAGGCGCCCAGCACCAGCAGATCGGCGCCGGTCTCGGCGATCCTGTTCTGGATCATGTCGTCGACCGAGGTGCCGCCCGATTTCTGCACCGAGACGCTGACGGTGGCGCCGTGGCGCGACAGCGCGGAGGCGATTTCGGCGCCCGCGGCCTCCGGGCTTTCGTCGAGCGTATCGGGTGGATCGATGACCAGTATGTCGGTTTTGTCGGCCTCGATGATGAAGGGCAGGGCATCGAAGGCGGCGCGGGCGGCCTCCTTGCTGCCGTTCCAGGCGAGCAGAACGCGTTTGAAGGTGGTGACGAGAGGGCCGGCATGCGGCACCACCAGCACCGGCCGGCCGGCATCGTAGACCAGCGTATCGACGTCTGCGCTAGGATCGCCGTCGGTCTCGCGTTGGGCGGCGATGATGAGATCGGCGGCGCGCACGTTTGAAATGCCGGTCAGCGCGCTGTCGCCGGAGAAGCTCTCCAGGCTGCGCCATTCGAAGGAAAGGCCGGAATCCTCGATGCGCCTCAGAAAGAAAGCCTGGAGTTTTTCGGCCCGCTCCCGGTTCATGTCGGCGGAAACCTGCAGGAACTCCGTATCGGGAAAACCCGTCGCCGAAGTGTAGGGCACCGGGAGCGCCTCGGCATGGATGCCGATCAGATGGCTTTCGAAGCGGCTGGCAAGCGGAATGGCGCAGTCGAGCACCCGCTCGGCGTCCTGCTCGTTCTGCAGAATGGCAACGATGGTCTTGAAGCGCATGATGATCTCTCGATCTTGCGAGTGACGGGTCGCGGCAGGGAAACGTTGCGGCGTCGGCCTTGGTTCCGGTTTGCGCCGGATCAGCTCGCCTTGCCGGCGAAGCCGGCCACCATGGCCTCGACATCGGCGCGCGCGGCTTCAAGCGCATCCGCGCCGCGGGCACGAACCACCAGTTCGGTCCAGAATTTGCCATCGCCATATTTGGGGTAGGAGCCGATGATCGTATCCGGATGCGCTTTCTGGATCTCACCCAACGGCCCCCCGACAAGGCCCTCGCCGAACGGACAGTGCACCGTGGCCGACAGCATTTTCGTGCCGGTCTTCAGCGTCGGGACGACATTGTCGAGCATGGCCTGGAAGATCGACGGCACGCCGGCCATGACATGGACGTTGCCAATGCGGAAGCCGGGGGCCACGGACACCGGGTTGTCGATGTGGTCGGCGCCGCGCGGCATTCGCGCCATGCGCTTGCGAGCCTCCGTGTATTCGATGCCGCGTGCGGCATAGCTCGCCTCCAGCAGGGCATAGGCCTTGGCATCGTATTCACAGGGCACG
Source organism: Mesorhizobium salmacidum (SeqCode) (assembly GCF_037179605.1). NCBI lineage: Bacteria > Pseudomonadati > Pseudomonadota > Alphaproteobacteria > Hyphomicrobiales > Phyllobacteriaceae > Mesorhizobium > Mesorhizobium salmacidum (SeqCode). The sequence goes on along the minus strand of NZ_JAPYKS010000010.1, from coordinate 62,935 downwards.
CCGAATGCCTTGGCGATCGAATCGGCCGTGATGTCGTCATGCGTCGGGCCGATCCCGCCGGTGGTGAACACATAGGTATAGCGTGTGCGCACGGCATTCACCGCCGCGACGATCTCGTCTTCCTCGTCGGGAACAATGCGCACCTCTTTCAGGTCGATGCCGATTGCCGTCATGATATCGGCAAGGTGGCCGATGTTCTTGTCCTTGGTGCGGCCGGACAGAATCTCATCGCCGATGACAAGCATGGCGGCAGTGACGATTTCAGGCATGGAAGGCTCCGGCGGACGGGACGTCTGAATAGCGCGACCGACGGGCGGCGGCAATGCCCGCCAAATGGCGAACGTTCCCACAAGGATATCACCGGGTCGCCGGCGGCGGGTGGCTGGGGCTGCGGCCGGCGCATTTCCATGCGACTTCGACCGATGTCGTCGCGGTCGAACAGGATCTCGGCGGCGTCGAGCAGCGTTACGGCGAGATTGTTATGCCGGCCGGCATCCTATTCGGCAGCGCCGACCGCGTCATCGGCATGGCCATTCCACGGCGAACCGATGCGCGACGGGATCGGCGGGCTCGATTTCGAGGCGGTCGACGGCCTTGGCCACATGCCGCAATTCGCCGCGCCTGAACAAGTCGTCGCGTTCATCGAGCGCATCGCGGCGCGCGCTTTTGTCGCCCCGGCATCACCGCTACTTCACGAGAATTTCAGGGAACCATTCGGCTGACTATTGGGTTTTCACCCTGTCGCATCCAAGACGACCAAAGTAGATACGGAGTAACTAATATGTATGTAAAATTTCTAGCCGCATCCGCTCTGACGATTGGTCTCGCCACATCGGCCATGGCTCAGTCGTCAGAACCGACATATACCAACCACAGCTGGTGGCTGTTCGGCAACAATGATGAGACAACTGTCGATCCACGCACCACGGGAAGCATCAACGCCTACGGCTCGGGGCTGAGCACCCAAGGCCAAACTGGAGGTATCGGGCCATGTGCTCACAACACGCCTGGTCCCGACGCCAATTCCGGGCAGAACGTCAACGATCAGTACTGCGGCAAGTAATTCGGCCACAGGGCGCCGGCTGGCCGCGGATGGTTTTCATATTATCCGCGGCCATAGTTCTGCTGGATCAATCCGAGATTTCAGTCTGAGGCCGGTCGCGGCCGTCGGCCAGTTCCTCGTGCCATTTGCCCTCGGCGTCCTCATACTGGATACCGTCGGTGGAACCCGCCACTTGTTGCTCGGCCGAAGCGATCTCGGCGGCGCGCAACGCATCCTGATGGGTGGGAAATGTCTCCGAGAAGGTTGAGCCGACCTTGTAGGCCCAGCCACCGTCATGCTCGACGATCTTGTAAGTCAGCTTCGCCATCAAAACCTCCAGTTAAAGGTCCGCCTGCTCAATGCAACCGGTCATCGGGCAGCTTATCGTCGGGCACCAGGACTTCCGATTCCCTGGCGGCCTCGATCAGTGCCCGGCGCGCTTCCGCTGTCGAACGATAACCTTCCAGCACTTTGAGGCAAGTGTCGAGAGCATCACGATGACAGGGACCGCGATTGAGCGGCCACACAGTCATCAGGCACTCCGCCGCCTCCTGGGTCGAGCGGATATGGCGATATTTGCCGACGTGGCCAAGCTCGACCACGACAGGCGTTTCAAAAGGTTTGTTGTCCATCATGGCCGCAACGCAAAGCAGCCAATTTGGTTGCAAAAATGGCCTCCGGCCTGCGCCCAAAAGCCGCGTCGCATCCGCAGCGCGCTGGATGCATTGGCGTCTCAGTAACCGCAGTTGTTGCGCAGCCAGCGTGCATTCGCCCAGCCGGTGCTGCCGCCGATTTCGACCTGGTACCAGTTACCGCGCCGGTCGAAGATCTCGGTATGGTCGCCGTTGAACAATTGCCCGATCATCCGCGACGACGAGTTCGGCCGTGTGCGCACCGCTAGAAAGCCGCTGCCGGTCGCCAGATTGTAGCGGCCGGAGAGGCCGTGCACCGTACCCTCGCAATATTGCGCGACGGTCGGCGTCGAAGCGCCGAGCCAAGACGCGACCACGGCCGTAAGTGCTGCAGCCGACAAGAATGCCCTGAACGACCTGATTATCTCCCAAGCCGGCCGCGCCCGCCGCAGCCTGACCCAGCGTAACAGGTTGCGGCCAGAATTGAAGCGGAACAGTCCGGGATCACAAGCAGGAGTGCGCCGGGATCGGGAGATGAGCGATCAGCCCGCGGCCTTCATCCAGTGTTCCATCGTCGTCACCGAGCGGGCGAGCTGCGGTGCCGGATGGATTTTTTCACTGAAGGTGGCGGCCGCACGCCATCCCCAGCGCGGATCGGCGAGGAAGGCGCGTGCTAGCGCCACCATGTCGGCGCGGCCTTCGGCTATAACAGCCTCGGCCTGTCTCGGGTCGTCGATCAGGCCGACCGCACGGGTCGGAATGCCGGCGCCCTTGCGTACGGCTTCCGCCAGATGCACCTGATAGCCGGGGCCAGAGGGTAATTTCTGCAATGGCGAATTGCCGCCGCTCGAGCAGCAGAGATAGGCGATGCCTTCGGCCTTCAGCGCTTTCGCCACCTCGATTGCGTCCTCGACGTCAAAGCCGCCATCGACCCAGTCCTTCACCGACAGCCGTGCGCCGAGCATCAGCTTTGGCGCCGCTTTCTTCACCGCCCTGGCGATCTCGACGACAAGACGCATCCGGTTTTCCAGCGAGCCGCCCCAGCGATCCGTGCGCTGGTTGGACAGCGGCGACAGGAACTGGAAGATCAGGTAACCGTGCGCCGCGTGCAGTTCGATGAAGTCGAAGCCGGCGCGTTCGGCCCGCATGGCGGCTTCCGCGAACCGCTCGATGAGCTGCAGAATTTCCTCGTCCTCCAGGGCGTGCGGCACGTTCCAGCCGGTGTCGTAGGCGATGGCCGAGGCCGAGACGGTCTGCCAGGGATCCTCGTTTGGCTGCAATGGGCCGCCACCTTCCCAAGGCTTGCGGTTCGAAGCCTTGCGGCCGGCGTGCGCCAGCTGCGTGCCGAACTTCGTGCCGGGTGCGGCCACGCGCCGGGCCGCGTCCAGTGCGCGGCGCGCGGCGGCCTCATTGTCTTCGGAATAGAGGCCGAGGCAGCCATGGCTGATGCGTCCGCGCCGCTCGACATCTGTCATCTCCACCGTGACCATGCCGGCGCCGGACATGGCCAAGTTCATCCAGTGGTAGAGATGCCAGTCGCTGGCCGAGCCGTCCTCGGCGGAATACTGGCACATCGGCGCCACGGCGATGCGGTTGGGGAAGGTGAGCCCATCGAGTGTGATCGGTTGGAAAAGCGATGTCGTCATGAACAAACTCCGGGGACGGGAATGCGCTATTTAGGCAATGGCACCCGTCCATACCACACACGAGACAGTGAAGGGTGCTGGACCAATCGCTGGCCCGATTGCGCCTTTACCGGTTCGCGGCTACGCCTGCCTCCGCCAGCAAGCATCGAGGTGTCAGATGGAAGACCGCATTCGTATCCGCTCGGAAGAGATTCTTTCCAACGACTGGGCGGTCCTGAAGAAGACGGTGCTCGACTACCGTCGGCGTGACGGCCAATGGGAGACGCAGATTCGCCAGACCTATGATCGCGGCGACGGTGCGGTGATCCTGCCCTATGACCCCCGGCGTTCGACCGTGCTTCTGGTGCGTCAGTTCCGCTATCCCGCCTATGTCACCGGCCACCGCGAACCGCTGATCGAGGCCTGTGCCGGGCTGCTGGACGAAAACGATCCGGAGACCGCCATCCGCAAGGAAGCCGAGGAAGAACTGGGTTACCGGTTGAACAGGATCGAGCGGCTGTTTTCGCCGTACATGAGTCCCGGCAGCGTGACCGAGCGGCTCTGGTTTTTCATCGCGCGCTATTCGCCCGCCGACCGCATCTCGGCCGGCGGCGGAGCACCCGACGAAGGCGAGGACATCGAGGTCCTGGAAATGCCGCTCGACGAAGCGCTGGCCGGCATCGCCGACGGCCGCATCATCGATGCCAAGACCATCATCCTGATCCAGCATCTGAAGCTGAACCCGATGGCGGCTTGATCAGGGACCGAGGGACTCCAATTCAGCCCGCATGATCCAACAGGCGGGTGGTTGCTGCGTCACGATGATGTTCGGAATTAACGCGATCGATGCCTTCGACTGTGATGGCGAACGTCCCGTTTTCTGTTCTGGCTATCCAGCCCTTCGCTTTTAGATACCAGAGGTGAAACTCGAGGTGCTCACGCGGACAGCCTGACATTCGTTCGAGCTCATCGTCGCCAATGCCAGGATTGTTGACGTCCTGTCGGCGTTTTACATAAAGCAGTGAGAGCACTTTGGCTTGAAAGATCGAATCGCGATCGAGGTTGTTGCTGTTACTCGCCTGATCGGTCAGCTCGGCCCGGAGGTTCAAATGGGCCTTGTACTGAATATCGTATTGCGCACGCTTGACCGGATCCTTGAGCGTGTTGTGCGCCTCCAGGATGTCGCTGAAGCGTGACTCGTTACCGGTGACCTGGTTGTCGGGGTGGTAGCGCATGGCAAAATGACGAAAAATGCGTTCTATCGTTTCCGAATTTGCATTCGGACTGATTTCCAGCATCTCATAGAAGTCAACGAACATACCGGGTTCCCCATGCCATGCATTTTCGGCTGTCTCTGACGCACTGTCAGGTGACAACCTTGGCGATGACTATAGAGTATATACTTCACGATTTAATAATATGACGAGCGTACAAAGGACAGGCACAGGATTTAAGCGAAAACGTCGGACCTTTGCGTCCTGAGCCGCAGACTTTAGTCTGGGAGCATTTCGCTCGTCGGAGGCGGCTTGCATGATCGATAAACCTTCTGACCCTCCGGTAGAGCGTCGAACCCACCTGCGTGAGGTGGTTTTGAAGGACGCGTTCATAATCACGCAGGACGGCGAAATAGGCTGCGCCGTCAGAAATCAGCATGAGCACGGCGCCGAGTTGCGTGTCGCCGCGGGGGCAAAAGTGCCAGATAACTTCCGGCTGCGCGTACCGTTGGACGGCGCGACCTATCGAGCGGAAGTGCGGTGGAGAAAAGGCGAGCGGTTAGGCATCCAGATCCACGGCGATTTCTCGCTGAAGATTAGATGATAAGGGGAGGCCGCCCTGATATTCAGGGGCGCGCCTGCCAAGGAGCGCAGTTCCATATCCAATGTGGTGCGGACGACGGGAATCGAACCCGTACGATCAGAAATCGAGGGATTTTAAGTCCCTTGCGTCTACCAATTCCGCCACGTCCGCAGGCCTGCCCTTTTCAGACGCCAGACAAAGCCCGTCAAGTCGTGTTCTGCGGTGCCCGAACGCGCAACCCAGAGGAGGTCGCGTAACGATACTGGCGCGATCACGGAATTATCCGCACCGCGGGCGTGGGTAAATATCTGGGCGGCGGACTTGATCCGCCATGGCCGGCGCCTCTCAGCCCAACCCATCCCCCCGCCCACTAGGGGGCGCCGGCCGCCCCCACATCCGGCAAGACAGGTCTGCGCGCTGCTTGTCCAGCAACGACGCCGGTGGCCACGTTCAGAACTTGTAGCTGAGATTGATGCCGACCGTGTTCAGTTTCACGCTCTGATCGCGGTCGTTGAAGGGGGCCGGCGCCTCATGGTTCTCTGAGCCGAAATCGTAATAGCGATATTGCGCGCCGACGACGAACTTGTCGGTCAGCGCGTAGTCGACGCCCGCGCCTACGGTCCAACCGACATTTGTGCGCGTGTTGTCAAACCCTGGCCCCGAGGTCTGCGACGTCTCGATGTCGGCAAAGGCTATGCCGCCGATGCCGTAGACCAGCAGGTGGTCCATGGCGAAGCCGGCCTTGGCGTTGACAGACCCGAACCACTTGATTTTGGCGCCGAATGTATCTCCGAAGCCTGATTGCGCCGTGCCGTCCACCGAGGAATAGTTGAGGTCCGCTTCGGCGCCCAGCACGGCCTGATCGAACTGCCAGAGGCCGGCGACATGGCCGCCGACGAACCCGCCGTCGACGTCGGGCGTGATGGAAAACGGCGCGCCTTCCGTTGTGGCGATCTCGGAGCGGCCCCAGCCATATCCCGCCTGCAGGCCGGCATAGTAGCCGGTCCAGTCGAAGCCAGGCGCGGTCATCGGCACGTCGACCGTCGCGTCGGCAGCGAAAGCCGGCACGGATAGGACTGCAAGAAGACCGGCACTTGCGACCAGGCGATGCATCGAACCCCCCGAGAAGAGTCAAATATCCTGGATCGGAACATAACCTGATCTGCGGCAAAACGGAATCGGATTTCTGCAAAGGTGATAGGGCGAGGTCGAGCGCATCGCCGAGCGGATTTCAGCCGGCAACGCCAAGGTCGAAGTCGACCTGAAACCCGAGTAATCCGGCAATCTCCAGGCAAATCCCTTCTTCCTCGCTGGCCAAAACGCAATCGGCTTGGCACAGTCGGGCAAACAGGAGTCTTTGATGGCCACGAAGCCGCCCGCTCGCGCGACGAAACCCAAACGGTGGACCGAAATGGCGACCGATCTGGTCGATGTCGCGATGGGCCGCAAACCCGCCGATCTCGTCATCCGCAACGGGCGCTGGGTGAACGTCCATTCGGGCGAGATCATCGCCGGCACCGACATCGCCATCTCAGGCGGTCGCTTCGCCTATTGCGGGCCGAATGCCGGCCACACGATCGGGCAGGGCACCAAGGTGGTCGACGCGGGCGGACGCTATCTCGTGCCCGGCCTTTGCGACGCGCACATGCATGTCGAGAGCGGCATGGTGACGGTCACCGAATTCTGCCGTGCCGTCATCCCGCACGGAACCACCTCGATGTTCATCGATCCGCACGAGATCGCCAATGTGCTGGGCCTGCCGGGCGTGCGGCTGATGCATGACGAGGCCGTGGCCATGCCCATCAACGTGCATGTGCAGATGCCGTCCTGCGTGCCCTCGGCGCCTGGGCTCGAACATGCCGGCGCCGAACTGACGGTCGCCGATGTCGCGGAAGCGATGGGCTGGGAAAACATCATCGGACTTGGCGAGGTGATGAATTTCCCGGGCGTCGCCGCCAACGATCCGGTGATGTCGGGCGAGATCGCCGAGACGGTCAAAGCCGGCAAGACGGTTGGCGGGCATTATGCCTCGCGCGATCTTGGTTTGCCGTTCCACGGCTATGTCGCCGGCGGACCCGAGGATGACCACGAGGGCACGCGCGCCGAGGACGCAATCGCCCGCGTGCGCCAGGGCATGAAGGCAATGCTGCGGCTGGGCTCTGCCTGGTACGACGTAGCCTCGCAGATCAAGGCGGTGACGGAAGGCGGCATCGATCCGCGCAACTTCATCCTGTGCACCGACGACAGCCATTCCGGCACGCTGGTGCATGAGGGACACATGGACCGGGTGGTGCGCCACGCCATCAGCCAAGGTCTGAAGCCCGTGACCGCGATCCAGATGGCAACGCTCAACACCGCCCTTCATTTCAAGCTGGAACGCGAGATCGGTTCGATCGCGCCGGGGCGGTTGGCCGACCTGCTGATTGTCTCCGATCTCGCCGCAATGAGCATCGACGAGGTCTATGCGCGCGGCGTCAGGCTGGCCAAGGGCGGCAAGCTCGACATCGATATCCCGGCCTATGATTATCCGAAGACGGCGAAGAACACCGTCAAATTGGGCAAGAAACTGAAGGCCGGCGATTTCGATATCGCGGCACCCAAGGGCGCCAACGAAGTGCGGGTGCGGGTGATCGGTGTCATCGAGAACCAGGCACCCACGCGCGCGCTGGAGGCCGATCTGCCGGTCGAGGACGGATTGGTCGCCATGGATCGCCGCAACGACGTCTGCCAGATCGCGCTGGTCGAGCGGCACCGGGGCACGGGTGGCGTCACCAATGCCTTCGTCTCCGGTTTTGGTTACATGGCCGACTGCGCCATGGCCTCCAGCGTCGCCCATGACGCCCATCACATCATCTGCGTTGGCACCAACAAGCAGGACATGGCACTGGCCGTGAACCGGCTGGGGGCAGTGGGTGGCGGGGTTGTGCTGTTCTCCAAGGGCAAGGAACTGGCGCTGGTCGAAATGCCGATAGCCGGGCTGATGTCGGACGAGCGCGCCGAGATCGTCGCTGCCAAGGCTGAGAAACTGACCGAGGCGATGCGCAAGATGGGCTGCTCCCTGAACAACGCCTATATGCAGCACTCGCTGCTGGCACTGGTGGTCATTCCGGAGTTGAGAATTTCCGACGTCGGGCTGATCGACGTAACGACGTTCCAGAAAGTCGATCTGTTCGTCTGAGCGTCCGCTCTTGGCTGCTCACCCGCCGGTGGCGATGGTCAGCACCTTGAACGGCGTCGTGATGATGACTTCGGCAGCCGAGCCGACGACCTTTCCCAGGCCCTGACCGATATCGGTGAGCTGTGCGGGGTCCTCGTCCGCGGCGAGGCCCGCCGGCGTGCGCAGCCTATCGCCGAGCAATTGCACCAGGAACGGGTTGTCGGCGAATTTCGCGTGGTTGAGGCCGCCGTCGCCGCCCTTGGTCTTGGTCAGGTCGACCACCGACACGCCATAGGAGGCGAGGTCGGCGGCATTGCCATAGTCGCCGACGCGCGGTTTGTCGCCAGAGATGAACGAGGATAATTTGAGAGCCCGGTCGTCGCCTGAAAGCAGCACGGCGAACGGCTTGTCGGGCTTGCCATAACGGATCATCTGCTTCTTGAACACGTCGACGTCGATATCCGGTGAGGCAAGGATGACATAACCCAGCTTGCCGCCGAGATCGCGGTCGCCGGTGATGGCGAGCTGGCGCAGCGCCTCCATCGTCAACCAGGTCCCCATCGAATGGGCAATGATGTCGATACTCTTGACCCGCGTCTTGGCGAGCATCCTGAGCGTTGCCTCGAGATCGTCACGGGCGGCGGTGGAACTGTCCTTGTCGTAGATATAGCCCGTCGTCTTGGCGCTCGACGCCCACGAGAACAGCACCGGCGTACCCGGATATTTCGTGTCGTGGGCGATCTGCGTCACCCGGTAGATGCCGTCGTCGAAACCATTGTTGAAGCCATGCACGAAAACCAGTGCACGGTCGCCGCGCATGGCGATGTCGGCGCCGACCGCCTTGGCGAATTGCGGCGCGCCTTCGTAGAAGGTGACATCCTTGGCTGTGAAATCCTTGGCCGGGTTGCTGTTGGCCGAACCCTTGGCGCGCTCGATGTTGCCGACCTGATGGCTCTTCGGAACCGTGACATCGACCCGCGCGAAGCTGGTGGTCAGGGAACGGTCACCGTCGAAGACCTGTCGCGGATCCTTCGCCGCCTTCTGGCGGGTGGTCGCGACAAATATTTCATGGGTGGCCGCAATATCGGATGCCGGCACGGTGACTGTCGTCTTGTTGAGCAGATCATGCGTATTTCCAGCGCAGCCAGCGACCAGCAGCGCGAACGCGACGACACCATGACTCTTCAAGCGCAAGGCCACGCGTCGGCTCCCGCATAAGGGGACGTCAAACGCATGACGTCGCTCGATACTCCGATAAGGCCAGAGACGGGCGCGGTCCAGTTCAAAGTAGGCCAATGGTTCGGCGATGGTGAACAGGCACGGCGAAAACCGCGGCGCCGCATCTACTGTCCAAGCAGGCTGATGCGGTCGGTCACGTCCCGGTCGCTGGCGAAACCATCGTCCTCGCGCAGCCGCTGGCCGATCATCTTCACCAGTGCCGGATTGTCGGCGAATTTCGTGTGGTTGAAGCTGTCGCTGCCTTTGACCTTGGAGAGATCCACGACCGTCACGCCGTAGGAGGCAAGGTCGGCGGCATCCTTGTAATCGCCGACGCGCGGCCGCGAGCCGGCGATCAGGCCAGACAACCTCAGCGCGCGGTCGTCGTCCGACAACAGCAGGATGAACGGCTTGTCGGGCTTGCCGTAGCGGCGCATCTGGCTCTTGAACACATCGACATCGATGTCGGGAGAGGCCAGCACCACATCGCCAAGCTTGCCGCCAAGATCGCGATCGCCGCTGATGGCCATCTGGCGCAGCGTTTCCATTGTCACCCAAGTTCCCATCGAATGGGCGACAATGTCGATGCGCCGCGCACCGGACTGCTGCAGCATTCGCAAGGTCACTTCGAGCTGGTCGCGGGCGGCACTGGCGCTTTCCTTGTCATAGACATAGTCGGTGGTCTTGGCGCCCGAGGCCCAGGAAAACAGCACCGGCGTCCCGGGATAGCCGGAATCATGGACAATCTGGGTCAAGCGGTAGACAGCGTCGTCGAAGCCGGTGTTGTAGCCGTGGACGAAGACCATCACGCGGCCGCCGCGCGCCGCTATGTCGGCGTTGAGCGCGCTGGAGAATTTCGGCTGGGTGTCGTAGCCGACGACCTCGGAAGCCATGAAGTACTTTGCCGGATCGTCCGACTTGCCGCGTGAACGCCGCTCGATCTGGCCGGTCGTGTGGAGCCCGGGAACGGTGACGTTGACGCGGGCGTAGTTGAGCGTCGCCGAGCGTTCGCCGTCGAAAACCTTGTTGGGGTCGTCGGAGGGCTTGCGGGTCGTGGCAATGAAGATCGAGTGGTTGCCCGCGATTTCCGTCACCGGCGCCGACATGACCGCGCTGCCGAGCAGTTCCTCGGTTTTGCGGCCGCCGCAGCCCGCCACCAGCAGCGCAAGCGCAAGAATGCAAATCGTCTTCAAATGCACGATAAAAATTCCACTCGAGCCCAAACAAGGGCCGTCCACCCTCCGCGATATCTCCCCAGCAGGCCAAGTGCGGCGGAAGTAAGTCGTGTCCAGCCGAAATGCGGTCGGCGCCTCGCGACGGCCTTCGCACTGTTGCGCGAAAGCCAAAGCGGCAGCAAGGCCGTAACGCCGCAGAGGGCAGGCGCCTGCATCTCGGCCGGATGTCGAATTCAGGCGCCCACCAATGCGCGGCTCGGCTCGATGCGAGAAAACATGAACAAACGTCCCCAAGTGCTTGCTAGCATTTCGGGACGGCGCCGTTGCGGGCGCGAGCTCGACCGGGCAATGGTCTTGCCGGGCCGGATGTGTAATAGGGTTATTGTCTAACTCGCCCGCGGGCGATCCCGGAATGATCTTGTCATGACCAGCTTTTCCTCGCGCGTCGCCACCGCCGCCTCTGCGATCCGCCAGATCTTCCCGGAGACACCGCTGCAGGAAAATGACTATCTGTCGAAAAAGACCGGCGCCCGGGTGCTGTTGAAGCGCGAGGATTTGAGTCCGGTGCGCTCCTACAAGATCCGCGGCGCCTTCAACTTCTTCCGCAAGGCGCTTGGCGAAGGCAACCAAGCCGAGCTGTTTGTCTGCGCGTCCGCCGGCAACCATGCGCAGGGCTTTGCCTTTGTCTGTCGCCATTTCGGCAAGAAGGGCGTGGTCTTCATGCCGGTGACGACCCCGCAGCAGAAGATCGACAAGACCAGGCTGTTTGGCGGCGACTTCGTCGAGATCAGGCTGGTCGGCGATTTCTTCGACGACTGCTATCGCGCCGCCTTCGAATTCACCGAGAGCTCCGGTGGCCATATGGTGCCGCCCTTCGACCATAAGGACATCATCGAGGGCCAGGCGACGGTCGCCTATGAGATCGCGGACCAGATGCCGGGCGCGCGCATGCCCGACATGGTCATGCTGCCGGTGGGTGGCGGCGGTCTGGCTGCCGGGGTGACACACTATTTCGCCGATCAGGGTCGTGAGGCCCAGTTCGTGTTTTGCGAGCCTGCCGGCGCGCCGAGCCTGCGCGAGAGCCTTGCGGCGGGAAAACGGCTGAAGCTCGCCAAGGTCGACAACTTCGTCGACGGCGCGGCGGTCGCCGAGATCGGCCGCGAACCTTTGCGCTATCTCAAGGAGTTTGCCGCCGACAGCGTGCGGCTGGTCCCGGAAAACCGGCTCTGCGCGACCATGATCGAGATGCTCAACGTCGAAGGCGTGGTCCTGGAACCCGCCGGCGCGCTTGCGATCGATGCGCTGAAGGATTTTTCCAGGAAGGAAATCCGGGGCAAGACCATTGTAGCGGTCGTATCAGGTGGCAATTTCGATTTCGAGCGACTGCCGGACGTCAAGGAACGGGCGCTGCGCTTCGAAGGCCTGAAGAAATATTTCATCATCCGCTTTCCGCAGCGGCCGGGCGCGTTGCGCGACTTCCTTGACATGCTGGGTCCGGACGACGACATCGCCCGCTTCGAATATCTGAAGAAGTCGGCGCGCAATTTCGGATCGGTCCTGATCGGCATCGAAACCAAGGATCGGCGCAATTTCGACCTGCTGAAGGCGAATTTCGAGGCCGAGGGCGTCCAGTATCAGGACATCACCGACAATGAGACACTGGCGGGTTTCATAATATGAGCGGCAAGATCTTCATCGCGCTGTTTTCCGGCATCAATGTCGGCGGCAACCGCATCGTCAGGATGGCGGAGTTGCGGTCGTTCTTCGAGGGTCTCGGGTTCTCCGATGTCTCCACCTACGTGCAGAGCGGCAATGCCGTATTCCGCGCTGACAAGGGCGACGCCGCCGCACTGACCAAACAGATCGAGGCGGCTTTCGAGGAAAAATGGGGCTTCCATTCGCGCATCATGGTGCGCGATTTCGAATGGTTCGAACGGCTGGTGCGCGAAAATCCCTATCCGGAAGCGGCCGCTGATCACACGAAGCTCCACGCCTATGCGCTGGAGCGTGAGCCGACCGCCGATGAGGTGGCGCGGTTGGCGGAAAAGTGCACGGGCCCCGAGCGTTTCGAGGTCAAGGGCGATGTGCTCTATCTCAGCGCGCCGGACGGGCTCGGCAAATCGGTGTTCGCCAGCCTCATTCCGCGCACGTTGAAAGTGCCGGGCACGGCCCGCAATTGGCGCTCAGTGGTGGCGCTGCTGGAAATGGCGCGCAAGTCCGGAAGCGATTGATCACGCGTCTCGCCGGAAATGCGCGGCGACACGCCTGAACGAACTACGCCGCCTCGGCGCGTTTCCAGTCGAAGGCCAGTTCCTCGCGGAACGCAAAGCGTTTGATGTGGTCGGCAACGACACTTTCGAGGCGCTCGATCGAAGCGGACTCGTCGGTCGAAACCGTGATGTGCAGCGCTGCCCCGTCGGCGTCCATGACCGTGCGGCCGAGTGAAAGGTCGATGACGCCGTGATTGGGGTCGAACTCGACGGGAAACTTGTGCGCCCAATGTTTGCACAGCTGCTGCAGATAGCGGCTTGCGTGCGCCGTGGAAACATTGGCATGGCTGGTCGGCATGAAGGGTTCTCCGAAGCTATCTCAAGACGTGGCGCTGCTCTTCAGGGCAGGCGCCATAGGCGCATAGATAGGCACAACCTGGCGAAACACCATGGAGTGGCCGCCGGCCACTCGAAAAGGTGATCGATTACCAGCTTCCGGTATTCGCCATCGACGCCCACGGTTCCGCCTTGGCCTTGGCCGGACCTTTCTGCAGAAGCTCGATCGAGATGCCGTCCGGCGACCTGACAAAGGCCATGTTGCCGTCGCGCGGCGGCCGGTTGATGGTGACGCCATTGTCCATCAGTCGCTGGCAGGTGGCGTAGATGTCGTCGACTTCGTAGGCGAGGTGGCCGAAATTGCGCCCGCCCTTGTAGTCTTCCGGATCCCAGTTGTAGGTCAGCTCGACCAGCGGCGCCTTGTCGGCGATGCCGCTCTGCTCGTCTTCCGGAGCGGCCAGGAAGATCAGCGTGAAGCGGCCCTGCTCGTTTTCATAGCGGCGAACTTCCTTCAGCCCGAGCTTGTTGCAATAGAAATCGAGCGAGGCATCGACATCGGCGACGCGGATCATGGTGTGCAGATAGCGCATGTGTTTTCCTCGATCTGTTGGGTTGCGGCGCAACATAGGGTCGGCCCGGTCAAAGGGCAATCGCCGGGGTCAGGCAGCGCCGGCAAAGAACAAATCCGGTATTCCCGCAATGAACCGTGAAAAAAGGCACGTCAGGTCTTGCACATACCGGAAGCCGCGGTGTTAATCTGGTGTCAAGAATCAGTTGCGGTGTTCTTGAATAAAGGGGGCATTCTTATGGGGGAAAAGGCCTCTTTGACGGGGCGGGCCAATACCCTTGGCGACGCCTTGACGCGCGACGAGGGCGGCGACGCCGCCGACCTCGCCGAAATTGCCGGCGCCATCAAGTGGTTCGATGTGGCCAAGGGCTATGGCTTCATCCTTCCGGATGACGGTGTTTCGGGCGATATCCTCCTCCATGTGACTTGTCTTCGACGGGACGGCTTCCAGACAGCCTTGGAAGGCGCGCGCGTGGTTTGTCTTGTGAAGCAGGGCGAGCGCGGGCTGCAGGCCTTCCGTGTGCTTTCCATGGATGTCACCACTGCCGTCCATCCCGCGGAAATGCAGGAACAGCGCACCCATGTCTCGGTGACGCCGGAGAGCGGGCTCGAACGCGCTCTGGTCAAATGGTTCAACCGCACCAAAGGGTTTGGCTTCCTGACGCGCGGCGAGGGCACCGAGGACATTTTCGTTCATATGGAGACCTTGCGCCGCTACGGCATCACCGAGCTTCGGCCGGGCCAGGTCGTCCTTGTCCGTTTCGGCCGCGGTGACAAAGGCCTTATGGCTGCCGAAATTCACCCCGATATGGGCACCTTGCCGGTCTCGCACTAGGGCGATCCGGCCGAGGATTTCATATGAGACACAGGAACGGGCTGACGACGGGCGTGGCATGCGCTGTGGCCGCCGTCATAGTCGCTGCAGCCGCATTCTTCTATTTCCAGGTACCCAGCGCGGCCGATGGCCGGGCGATGATCCTTCCGGTCGATCCCGCGCCGCTGGTGGTTGTGACCAAGAATGGCAAACGCTCCTTCTCGATCGAAGTTGCCGATACAGAGGCCGAGCGGGAAGCCGGCCTGATGTTTCGCGAGGACATGGCCGCCAATCATGGCATGCTGTTCGTTTTCGACGAGACACGCGACGTCAGTTTCTGGATGAAGAATACGCCGATGCCGCTCGATCTGATCTTTGTCGGTCAGGACGGCAGGATCCGCGCGATCAAGCAAGGCGAGCCGCAGTCGGAGGCAATTGTTTCGCCGGGCGAGCCGGTTCGCTTCGTGCTCGAACTCAAGGCTGGCACTGCCGCCAGGGACGGCATCGCGGATGGCGACCTGCTGCGCCATCCGGCGATCGGCACGGCACCGGGTCCTGGCATGCCGCCCGCGGACAAGGGCGATTCTCCGAACGTCGATTCTGATTGAGCGCCGGGACCGCCTTCCGATGCAGTTTTTTTCCCATGGCGGGTTCGATCTAGCCTTCCTCGACCGCCAACCGGCATCGGGCGAGGGCGATCCGGTGCTGATGATCCATGGCTTCGCCTCGAGCCACTATGTCAACTGGGTGTCGCCCGGCTGGTTCAAGACGCTCAATGATGTCGGCTATCGCGCCATCGCCTTCGACAATCGCGGCCACGGCTCGTCATCCAAGAGTTACGACGAGGCCGATTATACACCCGCGAAAATGGCTTCGGATGCCGCTGCCTTGCTCGATCATCTCGGCATCGAACGGGCCCATGTCATGGGCTATTCGATGGGCGCGCGAATTGCTGCCTTCCTGGCACTGTCCGACCCGGACAAGGTGGCGACGCTGGTCTTTGGCGGCCTCGGCATCGGCATGATTGACGGCGTCGGCGATTGGGATCCGATCGCCGCCGCTCTCCTTGCCGAGGATCCGGCCGCGACCACCCATCCGCGCGGTCGCGCTTTTCGCGCCTTCGCCGACCAGACCCGAAGCGACCGCCGGGCGCTTGCCGCCTGCATCGTCACCTCACGGGAATTGCTTGGTGAAGAGGATATCGCCCGCATAGCCCAGCCGACGCTGGTCGCGGTCGGTACCACCGACGACATTGGCGGATCGCCGGACGAGCTTGCGGCGCTGATGCCCAACGCCAGGGTCTTCCACATCGAGAGCCGCGACCATATGCTGGCCGTCGGGGACAAGACCTTCAAGCAACGGGTGCTGGAGTTCTACGCCGAAAATCCGCTCTGAGGGGCCGGTTTCTGGGGACGAGGCGCCTCGGATTCCGAAACTAAGCTACGTCAAGGCTTGCAGCGACCGCGCAATGTTCAGCCTTGCCTGCGGTTCGAAGCGCTGCCGGAACTCCTGCGTGTGAAAAATATGCGGTCGGGCAAGGAAGGTCTTCAGCACCGCACCGCGGCCGGCACGCCACATCGGCTCCTCCACCCAGCCATATTCGCGGCGGACCGCGCGTTCATAGGCGTCGAACGCCTCAGGCGCGGCACCCAGGATCGACAGATCCATGTCGAGAAATAGGCTGGCGTCGCGTATCGCCGCCGCGTCGTCAAACAGCGGCAACTGGTGTGTGGCGGTGGCGAGGATCATAGCGCTGATGCGGCCCAGGCGGCCGGCATCGATGCGGCCGGCGAGCTTTTGCTCGGCGAGGGCGGCACTTTGCGCCTCATTGTCCCTGGCCCTGCTGTCGTAGATGGCGTCGTGGAACCAGATCGTCGCTTCGACGGCTTCGGGGTCGCCGAGCTCTCCCCGATAGTCGCGAGCAAGCGCCAGCATTGCCTCGATATGCGCGAGGTTGTGGTAATGGCGGCCGGTGGCCTGATAGAGGACCGAAAGTTCGGTTTTCAGGGCGTCGTCGATCAAGGGTTCGTTTTCCATGGCTGCTTGAATTCCCGCGAACCAAATCCATTTGACACAGCACTAAGGAAAATTGAGTTCAATCGTGCTATGATCTGGCTTATATGTGCGGCCCCGATGACAGCAGACTAGCAGGACGCAGGACGAGACGTCGATGAACAGCATCAGCATTTCCCGCCACAGCGCGTTGCAGCCGGTCGATCCGATCTGGCGTTCGATCCGCGACGAAGCGATGGAAGCGGTCAACCGCGACCCGCTTTTGGCCGCGTTCCTCTATTCGACGATCCTCAACCAGGAGAGCCTGGAAGAGGCTGTCGTCCACAGGATCGCGGAGCGGCTTGCCCATCAGGATATCGGCTCCGATCTCATCCGCCAGACCTTCAAGTCGATGCTTGCCGATGATAAGGACTGGCCGACCACGGTGCGCGTCGACATCCAGGCCTATTATGACCGCGACCCGGCTTGCGACCGGTTCATCATGCCGGTGCTCTATTTCAAGGGCTTTCACGCCATCCAGACCCATCGGCTGGCGCATTGGCTGTGGAACCACGGCCGCAAGGATTTCGCGCTCTACCTGCAGAGCCGTTCGTCCGCGGTCTTCCAGACCGATATCAATCCGGCCGCGCGCATCGGCAAGGGCATCTTCATCGATCACGCCACCGGCCTCGTCGTCGGCGAGACCGCGGTGATCGAGGACGATGTGTCCATCCTGCACGGCGTGACGCTGGGCGGTACCGGCAAGGCCGGTGGCGACCGCCATCCCAAGATCCGCCATGGCGTGCTGATCGGCGCCGGCGCCAAGATTCTCGGCAACATCGAGGTCGGCCATTGCTCCAAGATTGCCGCCGGATCGGTGGTGCTGTCGCCTGTGCCGCACAACAAGACGGTTGCCGGCGTACCGGCCCGCGTGGTCGGCGAGACCGGTTGCGACCAGCCTTCGCGCCAGATGGACCAGCTTCTGCCGTCGCAGAAGATGGACCACGTGATCAGTTTCGATATCTGATTTGCTGGCAGTTGCCCCGCATGATTGCGATTTGCCCGGTGGTGCTGCCGCTTCCGGTGCAATAAGGCCGGCTTGCCTTTACATCGCCATTGTCGACGTGCCAGAAGCGCCGTTCAAACGAGCAAGCCGATGATCGGAGAAGACTGTTGAAGCAGGACGAAATCAGAAAGCTGGACGCCTATTTCAAGCGCGTCTTCCAGAACCCCAGACTTGAGGTCAAGGCACGGCCGCGCAAGGAAGATTCGGCCGAAGTCTATGTCGGTGACGAATTCCTCGGCATCGTCTTCAAGGACGAGGACGATGGCGACTATAATTTCTCGATGGCGATCCTGGACATCGACCTGGCCTGAGCCAGCAATGCCACGGCAGGCCGCATCGAGCGCGGCCGGGCCGCTTTCAGCCGGTCAATGTCCGGTCTTCAGGATTCGCCCCGCCTCGGCCGCGATCGCTGCATCGAGCGTCTGCCAGTCGCCAAGGAATTCCTTCGGGAAGCGATAGGTAAGGCTGAGATCATCCCCAACATGGATGTCCCGCTCGCAAGGAGCCAGCGATTCGCCGGCGCTCGGCCCGCTGAGGCAGCGGGCCACGAAGGGGTCCTTGCCCCCACGCTTGCCGACGACCAGCACCTCGTTCAGATAGCCTGATTTCTCATTGAAGCCGTAGACCGTCGTGCCGCCAGGTCCTGGAATGCCGGGCTGGACGATCAGCGCGCTGTAGATCGGCCCGAACCGGCCGCTCATGTCGCGCGACATCATCTGCTGCTCGAAGGACAGGAAGATGATGTTCCTGTTGGCCCCGGCGTGATTGAAATCATCGCGCGACGCCTCGCTGTAGCCGTCCATCTGGGGATAGCGCAAATAGAGGTCGAGGCGCGAGGCGATGCCGTCGCGCCGGGCCTGCTCGAACCGGATGAAATTGGCTGGCACGGTGATGATGTTGTTGCCGATCACCACCTCGCGCACGGTCGCGTCGTCGGTGTAGCCGGCCATGGCAATGGAACGGCCGAACCATTTGCCGCCAAGGCTGATGACTATCGACAGCAAGGCAAGTGCGGCGAACGCGTAGAACACCCGCTTCATCAGCATGGAATCGACCACGGTGAGTTCTGGGCCGTCGGCGATCGCTGCCTGCTTCATCTCGGTCCTCGTCCCGCCACCTGTCCGCATCCGCGTGTCCGCCATCCGGGTGTCCGCCATCCCGGTGTCCCTTGACGGCACACATCGCACGGCACGGCTCTTGCTGCCGTCCTGAAACGACTGTGCGATTTCATGGTAAATGGAGGGTTAATATGGCCCAGATGGAGCTCTTGCTGTTCGCTTTTGTCGTCGGGCTGACGGTTTGCGGGCTGACCGGTTCGACAATGGAACTGGTATCGGGTCGCAAGGTCGCCTTCACCGAGCCCTATGTGTCGCCCTCGCATGTGCTGCGCTCACTGGCTGCCACTGCCGGCGCCGGGCCGTTCATGCTGGTCAACGATGCCCTTGATGCGCGGCGCCAGAACCGCATTTCGACAGCGGCGCTCTTGTCATGCGGCTGCACCGCTATTGCCTGGTCCCTGGCGCTGGGCATCGTCGTGCTCGCCATTGCTTCATGGGCGGTCCGTCTCCTAGGGTTTCCGGCCTGAGACGATTCGGAGACCGACAATGCCGCTTTATGCGATCGATGGAACGGAGCCGAGCTTCGCCGACGCGGACTCGAATTGGATCGCGCCCGATGCCACGCTGATTGGCGACATCAGGATCGGCTGCAATGCGGGCTTCTGGTTCGGCGCCGTTATCAGGGGCGACAACGAGCACATCGTCATCGGCGCCGACACCAATGTGCAGGAACATACCGTCATGCACACCGATCCCGGCTTTCCGTTGACCATCGGACAGGGCTGTACGATTGGCCATCGCGCCATGCTTCATGGCTGCACGATTGGTGACAACAGCCTGATCGGCATGGGCGCCATCGTGCTGAACGGCGCCAGGATCGGCAAGAATTCGCTCGTCGGCGCCGGCGCCCTGGTCACCGAAGGCAAGGAGTTTCCGGACAATTCGCTGATCGTCGGTTCGCCGGCCAAGGCGATCAGGGTGCTGGACGACGCGGCGGTCGAGCGGCTGCGAGCCTCGGCCGCGCACTATGTCGCCAACGCCAGGCGCTTCAAGACGGGGCTGAAGAAGGTCTGAACTCTCGGCCGACGCACGCCGTCGGCCACCGGTTGCGCTTATCGTTCCCGGCTACCCGCTACGCGCTCGGCAATGGCTGCTCGCAGCAGCGACGCGCCCAGCTCGAATCCTGCAATCTCTGCTTCTTCAAGGGCTGTCGTACAGTCGTCGATACGGGTCCTTAACGAAGGGTCCGCGCCGCCGGCAAGAAGCAGGCGGATCGCCTCCGCGTCGCGCGTGGCGACGGCTTAGTGGAGCGGCGTCCAGTCGTTGACGCCTCGCATGTCCGGATCGGCGCCGTGATCGATCAGGATGCGAATGATGTCGAGCTTGTCCGCGCGCTTGGTGGACAGCGCCGCGATAATGGAGGGAAATCCGGCATGATCCTCGTAATTCGGGCTGCATCCGGCCTCGATCAGCATTGCGACGAAGGCGAGAGGGCTCCAGTAGATCGCGTATTCCAGCGGATGGCCGAGACCGAGCTCGAACGGCATGTGCTCGTCGAACCACCCCTCCGAGCCGCCCAAGGCGGTGCCGAGGGCCCCGAAGTCGCCAGCCTTGAAGGCATCGTCGATTGCCTTGAACAGCCGGTGGCGCTCGCATCGATCTTCCGGGATTTCCAGCATCGGCAGTGATCCAGGAAACGAAACGGCCGATTGTGCATCGATCTTTTGCGCGTGGAAAGGCAGGGGCAGCGTGATGCACCACGTGTCATCGGGTCAGTTTTAGCAGCTTCCTCCAGAAATGGCGGAGCCGGCCCGGGGACGGGGCCGGCTCCTTTGACCCGGTCGTTGGGGACGGGGAGGGTGGGGACTCGACCGGGTTTCTTGTTGAGCGCGTCGTGCAACGCGCCTGACCTTGTTGGCGTCCTCAGCGGACGCTGGCGACCGCGTCGGAACGGCCGTCGTTGATCGTCACCCAAACGCCGGAATTTTCCGTCGATTGACGCTTGAGATAGGTGTAGTCGGTGTCCGTCCAGGACAGCACCTTGGTTTCCAGATTGTCGAGGATGAACTCGCCGAGGCTGGTGCGCACGGTCAGCACCGCGTGGCCGTCGCCGTTCGGCTGGCGCGCAACCGTCATCAAAAGGTCGCCGGCCGGCACGCCCACATCCATCAGCTCGCGGCGCTTTTCCAGCGCATAGTCCTCGCAATCGCCATAGCCATTGTCCGGGTAGGCCCAGTATTCCTCGACACCGTAGTTTTCCATGTCGGTGCGCGGCTTGACGCGGGTGTTGACCGAATTGTTAATGCTGACGATCGTCGCCCATAGCTTGCGGGTCAGGTCGACCGGCTCTCCCTTGGGGGTCTTCTCGTTGCATTCGCCAGGAATGCGTTGGCAGAATTCATAATGGCCAACAGGCTGCGTGGTGCGTCCGCCGGTATGCATATAGGCCGGTCCCGCGGCATATGCTGATCCCCAGGCGGAAAGCTGCATCGCCATTGCCATCAGCAACAGCTTGCCCCTCGCTTTTCTCATTGTTCAGTCTCCCCGTTCGAAGGAGACATTGCCACATGTGGATTTATTCGACGCAAAAACGCGAAGTAGGTTTTAAGTAAAACGCCAGTAGAATAAACATAAAATTTGAATCATTTGAGTATTGAATTGTTTGGATTGCTGGGCTGGTTTTCTGCCATTTCGGCCGCGCGGACCGATCGCCGCACCCCGGAATCAAAAAGCCGGCCGCGAGGGCCGGCTTGATGGGCGTGCTTTGCGACCTGATCAGGCGCGCGGCGTGTTGAATTCGGAATCGAGCGTTTCGGGGCGCTGGATGACGGCGAATTCGATGGCGACGCCGTCTTCGAAATGCCGGACGATCTGGCCGCGCATCGTGCCGAGCATGACCTGGACGCCGATCGCCGGTTTGACGTCGATCTCGATCGCGGCGCCGGACAGTGACAGATCGATGATCCGGCACTGATACTGACGGCCGTCGGTGAGCTGCAGCACGCTGGTCGGATTGCGTGGCGAGACGCGCTCGTGACGGCGGTCTTCCGGCAGGTCGAGCTCGTGTTTGTTGGCAAGCCATGTCAACTGCGCCGCGAGCTTGTCCTTCTTGCGGTCGGACGCAATCACCGTCATCGCGAAGCCGTCCGGCAGCGTGCGTGTCAAAACACCTTCGATGCGGCCGATATGATCGATATAGGCGATGACTTTCTCGCCGGGCATGCCGATGCGGTCGGTACGAAGCGCGACGTTGCCGGGCGACATGTCGACGACCTGGCACGGGTGCTCGGTGCGGTCCTCCAGCATGAATCGTCCGTATATCTTGACCCGGACGCGCTGAAAGTTACGCCTTTCAGCTTGGGACGGCGCGTAGTCGACCGCCGCTGACCTCATGACTGCCTACACCCCGTTTGGCATCCCGCGCGTCGATGCAAGGGACTTCGTCAGAGAAGTACAACAAAGCGGGTTAACAAAGGGGAAAAACGAGCTCGCGGGACTGTGTGATCATCAACTATCTCCGCGCCCGCCGTCGAAGACGACGAGATGGCGAATGCGGCGCGCCCGGCCAAGCGCCGAGATCGTGTCAGGCGCCCCAATTTCGTCGGGAACGAGCGAGGGAACGTCGATCGCCGGGCGGTTTTTCAGCAGCTCTTTCTCCGGATCGATGACGCGTATGGAATCGATCAAGGCGTCGGTGATCGGATCGGCGCCCAGCCAGAACGGCTTCTCAACGGCGCTGATCACGCCGAGGCAGCGCGGATTTTCAATGCCACCATCGAGCGGCAAGGCGAGCAATTCGAACTTGTTGGAGCGGCCGTTGCGGCTGAAGCCCTCGAAATTGATCAGCACGACGGATTTCTGGTCGAAGACCCCGTGGATCAGCCGCGAAACCAGCCGCTGATCCTTCTCGCGCCATAGCGAGGGGAAAGAGAACCCCTTGAGTTCGCGGCCGTAGCAGGCGCAGAGCCTGGTGCCGGCCAGACGAAATACCGGCTGCCCGCGTGTGTCCCTTTCCAGGATGAACGTATCGGCCAGCAGCGACTTGATATCGGCCGGCTCGACTTCCGAGCGCTTCGGAGCGGGGCGTCCGTCACGCAGGCGGTTCCAATAGTGGAACAGCGTGATCGATCCGTTTTGGTTCATACTAAAAAGCTCCGCGCATTCTGTCGTCTGATGTCCCATCGGTGAACAGAAGGGCGCCCTCCGATGACCTACATGCGTTGGGGAGCAGGAAGCGTGCCAGCGTCGTTAACACTTGTTCACGGGTCGGGGCCGTTAAGGTTAACAATTGGTTTACGTTGCGCCCTGGCAAGCCGTGTGGCACACAAAAGCCACTCCAGAAGCGGTCGTTTCGCGACGATCGGCAGCACTTCAGTCAAGAGTTTTAGGGGAGCAGGGGGCTCGACCGGCCGTCCAGGGGAAACCCTGGACGGCTTCTTTTTTGATTCGCGTCCCTGATTCGGAGCGGGACGATTCGCCGTTTGCGGTTCCATCGGCGGTGATCTAGATGCTGGCCAGACCGAACCACGCCGGACCGAACCAGCCCAGGCCGAACCAGCATCGAGTGCGATTGCAGATGAGCGAACCGCAATATCCGTCCGAGCCCGAAACGGCCGAGATCATGCCGCCACCGGCGCGTGAGCCGGTGTTCAACCTCCCGCCGATCGTGCTGGCGGTGATCGGCATCTGCGCGATCGTCTATCTGCTGCAGCAATATGTGCTGAACGACGCCCAGCAGATGACGCTGCTGTATGACGGGGCTTTCATTCCGGTCCTCTATACCGGTCAATACGGCTTCGACTGGTTCCTTTTCACCCGACCTTTCACTTACGCCTTCATGCATGGCGGCTTTGCCCATATCGCCATCAACATGGTCTGGCTCGCCGCTTTTGGCTCGCCGCTGGCCAATCGTCTCGGCGCGCTCCGGTTCGCGTTGTTCTTTGCCGTCACCGGACTGGCTTCGGTGGCGCTCTTCTGGGCGATGCATCCCTATGGAGAAGCGCCGCTGGTCGGCGCATCGGGCGCCATATCGGGCATGATGGGGGCTGCGGCGCGTTTTGGTTTCCGCACCGACCGCTCGGCCGGCAAGGCTGGTTTCGCCGGCCCGGTGCTGCCGGTCGCGATCGTGCTGCGTTCGCGCGGCGTCGTCATTTTCCTGGCCATGTGGATGATCATCAATCTCGCCACCGGCCTTCTCGGATTCGCGCCGGGCATCGACGGCCAGATCGCCTGGGAGGCGCATATTGGCGGCTTTCTCGCGGGCTTTTTCGGCCTGCGCCGGTTCGACAGGGGATGGCAAGCGCCTGACTGGGAGACCTCCGACCGGACTTGAAATGCAACCGATCACGGCGCACGATGTTCACTCTTATGTGAAAGCCGGTCAGGGCAGGAACCGGTTGGCAAAATAGAGGAGGACGCCATGACGGTTAAGGCCATTCTCGAGCAAAAAGGCCATGACGTATTGACGCTCGGGCCGAACGAAAAACTGAGCGAAGCCATCCGAATCCTCTCCGAGCACAGGATCGGGGCGCTGGTCATCACCAATGGCGATCGCAAGATCGTCGGCATCCTGTCGGAACGCGACATCGTGCGCGTGGTTGCCAGGGAAGGCGGCGCCGCGCTCGATATCCCCGTGCGTTCGGCCATGACGCCGAAGGTGAAGATCTGCAATGAAAACCACACCGTCAACGAGGTGATGGAGATCATGACCAGGGGTCGTTTCCGCCATCTGCCGGTGGAAAAGGACGGCTTGCTGGACGGCATCGTGTCCATCGGCGACGTGGTCAAGCGCCGCATTGAGGACGTCGAGCGCGAGGCCGCGGAAATCCGGGCCTATATCGCCACCGCCTGAGCGGTGACGGGAACCGCCGGCCGAATGCCGGCCGGCGGCACCAAGACTACCTGTTGTCGAGTTCTGAGCGGACGTGCCCGCGCCTTGTGATGCGGTTGCGTCCGACGTCGAAACCGTTTCTTGCGTTTCAATTTTCGGTTTTCTGCCCGGCCTCGCTACGAGGTCAGGGCCTTACCGGGACTGAGCGTAAGTGGACATCCGCTCTCCGAGACGTCCAGAAAATCCCCGGCCGTGGCTTTGCGCTTGTCTCTTTTGGCGGTTTGCACTAGCGAATGGCTTTCACGCGAGACGTGAAAGTCACGTCCCAAACATGAAACTTCCGTCAGAGTCACCGTAATTCGCAGGCTACCATGAGCATCATCGATACCCGCATGCCCGACGCCAAACGCCTGATACCAGGCGCCACCGGCGACTGGGAAATCATCATCGGGCTTGAAGTGCATGCGCAGGTGATATCGGAGGCAAAGCTCTTCTCCGGCGCTTCGACCGCTTTCGGTGCCGCGCCCAATGCCAATGTCAGCCTCGTCGATGCGGCCATGCCCGGCATGCTGCCTGTCATCAACGAGGAGTGCGTCAAGCAGGCGATCCGTACCGGTCTGGGGCTTAAGGCGGCGATCAACCACAAGTCGGTTTTCGACCGGAAGAACTATTTCTATCCGGACCTGCCGCAAGGCTACCAGATCTCGCAGTTCAAACAGCCGATCGTCGGCGAGGGCACGGTCATCGTCTCGGTCGGTCCCGACCGCCAGGGCGAGTTCGAGGACATCGAGGTCGGCATCGAGCGCCTGCACCTGGAGCAGGATGCCGGCAAGTCGATCCATGACCAGCATCCGACCATGTCCTATGTCGACCTCAACCGCTCCGGCGTGGCGTTGATGGAGATCGTATCGAAACCCGACCTGCGCTCCGGCGACGAGGCAAAGGCCTATGTGACCAAGCTGCGGACCATCATGCGCTATCTCGGCACCTGCGACGGCAACATGGACGAAGGCTCGCTGCGCGCCGACGTCAATGTCTCGGTGCGCCGGCCAGGTGGCGAATTCGGCACCCGCTGCGAAATCAAGAACATGAATTCGATCCGCTTTATTGGCCAGGCCATCGACTACGAGGCGCGCCGGCAGATCGCTATCCTCGAGGACGGCGGCAAGATCGATCAGGAAACGCGGCTGTTCGATGCCGTCAAGGGTGAGACGCGCTCGATGCGCTCCAAGGAAGAGGCGCACGACTATCGCTATTTCCCCGATCCCGACCTTCTGCCGCTGGAATTCGACCAGGCTTATGTCGATGCCCTGGCCAAGGAATTGCCGGAATTGCCCGATGACAAGAAAATGCGGCTGATCTCCTCGCTCGGCCTCTCGACCTACGACGCAGCGATTCTGGTGTCGGAAAAGCCGATCGCCGATTATTTCGAGAAGGTGGCGGCCGGGCGCGACGGCAAGCTCGCCGCCAACTGGGTCATCAACGATCTGCTGGGCGCTCTCAACAAGGCCGGCAAGGACATTGAATCCGCTCCGGTTTCGCCTGACCAGCTCGGTGCGGTGATCGACCTGATCAAGGAGGGCACCATCTCCGGCAAGATCGCCAAGGACCTGTTCGAGATCGTCTGGAACGAGGGCGGCGATCCGCGCCAACTGGTCGAGACCCGCGGCATGAAGCAGGTCACCGACACCGGAGCCATCGAGAAGGCGGTCGACGAGGTGATCGCGGCCAATCCCGACAAGGTCGAACAGGCAGGGGCCAAGCCGACGATGGCCGGCTGGTTCGTCGGCCAGGTGATGAAGGCGACCGGCGGCAAGGCCAATCCGCAGGCTGTCAACGATCTCGTCAAGGCCAAGCTGGGTATCGAGTAAAGGTATGTTCGTCCGCACCGCCGGAGACCGCGACCTCGCAGCCGTACGGGCGTTGCTGGTCGAGACCTGGCATGCCACCTATGACGCGATTTACGGTGCCGAGCGGGTCGCCGAGATCACCAATGAATGGCACTCCATCGCCTCATTGAAGGCGAGGCTGGCTAAGCCGAGCAGCGAGTTCCTCGTTGCCGATGACGGCAAGCGCATTGGCGGCATGGCGTTTGCCGAAGCCGTCGGCGACGGCGGCGTGGTCATGCTCAGGCAGCTCTATGTGCTTCCCTCGCTGCAGGGCCGAGGCATTGGAGGCATGCTCCTCGACGAAATCATCGAGAGCTTTCCGGAGGCCCACCGGATTCGGCTCGAAGTGGAAGAGAAGAACACCCGCGCCGTTGCCTTCTATCAGGCCAATGGCTTCATCCAGGCCGGGCGCACCGAGAATTGCGGCTCCGCCGGCTCGGCCATCCCGGCGCTGATCTATGAACGGGTACTTGCCGCCTGAGCACGTGATCACCTTCGCGCGAGCGCACGACCCGGGTCTGTTTTCGTTTGACGGCCCTGACGTCCGGCACCAAAGCTGCTTAGGCCGACCCGCGCGAAGCCGGAATAAACCGGCGCGCAGGACGGCTTTGGGGGGAGCCATGCCAAGTCTGCCGGAACTGATGCCGACCGAGGTGTCGGACGAAACCTTTGGTGGCGTCACCTATCACATAGCGGGCGAACTGGTGCCTGTGCTTTCCGTCGACGTGACGCGGATGCCCGTCTATTTCGAGCACCATATCCTGCTGTGGAAAAATTCCACGATCACCATCGGCCTGAAATCGCTGAAGGGTGCGCTGAAGCGCATGATGGCCGGCATGCAGATCTTCGTTACCGAGGCCTCGGGAGCGCATCATCGCGTTCAGCCGTGACGGGCCGGGTCACATCGTGCCTATTCACTTGCGGCGAGGCGAGGAGATCCATGTGCGCGAGCACCAGTTTCTGGCCGCCACCGGCAACGTCGACTACACGTTTGAGCGCGTACGCGGCCTGGCGACGATGCTGTTCGGCCAAAGCGGCTTCTTTATCGACCGGTTTCGCGGCGACACCGGTGACGGCATCGTCTGGCTGCACGGCTATGGCAACGTGTTTGAAAAGACGCTCGCTCCAGGCGAAACCATAGACATCGAACCCGGCGGCTGGCTGTTCAAGGATGCCTCGGTCAGGATGGAAACCAAGATCGATCGGCTGTCGAGCGGCTTCTTCGGTGCCAATATGAATTTCATCGTCAACCGCTTCACCGGCCCGGGCAGGGTCGGCATCCAGTCGATGTACCTGCATATGCCGACCGAGGAGTAGGCTCGGGGAACCGCAAGCGGGATGAATGAAGGCCAGGGTCAGCGCGAGCGCAGCGGTGACGACAACTCGCGTATCAGCAGTTCAAGCTCCCGGTGGTCGCCCGTTCCCGTCTTGTGGAAGATCGTCGCTAATTGCGACTTGATGGTCCCGTCGGAAACGCCGCTGGCGGCCGCGATCTCCCTCTGGCTGGTGGGCACCTCCGGCCGACCGGCACCCATTTCGCCGTTACCACCCGTGACGGCAGGGCGAGCGGGATTGCGTTCTTCGGCGGAAGCTCACATCTATCACCTGGAAACGCGGAGATCGCAGTGGGCGACCAGCACGGGCATGCGCATACAGTCGGAGCGTCGAGGCGCGGCCGCAACTGGCCCGGCCCGTGGCGCAAGACGCCCGGCCGCTTGCTCGGCACGTCGCTCGTGCGGCTTTACCAGCTGACGCTGTCCGGCTTTGTCGGCAATTCCTGCCGGCATCTGCCGACCTGTTCGGAATACGCGCATGAGGCGATCGCCCGCCATGGCCTGTGGGCCGGCGGCTGGATGGGGTTGTTTCGCGTGCTGCGCTGCGGCCCATTCGGCACGCACGGCATTGACCTCGTGCCGGAGGTGCTGGCGTCCCGCTACGTCTGGTTCTTGCCATGGCGATATTGGCGGATCGGCCGCAAGCGCGGCGAAGCGTGAGGGATGAGAGCGTTGGTCGCGCCGCGCCCGTTTACGATCCGGTAGGGTTAACGCAAGCCTGCACGACAACTGCGCATTTGAGACAAAATCGAGACAAGAGACATCGCTAAGCCCGCTCGCGAACCCCTCCTGGAGCGAGCATCCCATGCGCAACGTCGACCGTCTTCCTTTCATCTTTGCCGGAGTCCTGTTCCTGCTCGCCTGGCTGCTGGGATTTCCGATGCGCGCGCAGTCAGCGCCGCTCAGGGATGTGCAGTGCACGCTGATCGCCGATGCCGCAACCGGCAAGACGCTTTACCAGGAAGGGGTGTGTGACCAGCGCTTCAGCCCGGCTTCGACGTTCAAGGTGCCGCTTTCGCTGATCGGCTACGACGCCGGCATCCTGGGCGACGAGCACACGCCAAGCTGGGACTATAAACCCGAATTCAACGCGGTGAAGCGGGATCGGAAGACCGTCGATCCGGTGATATGGGAACGCGATTCCATCATCTGGTATTCTCGGGAGATTACGCGTCGGCTTGGAGCTGAGAAATTTGCCGGCTACGTATCGAAGTTCAACTACGGCAACACTGACGTTTCGGGCGATCCCGGCAAGGATGACGGGCTCACCCATTCCTGGGTCAACTCTTCGCTCGAGATATCGCCGGTTGAACAGGTTGCCTTCCTGCGGCAACTGCTCGCCGGCAGGATGCCGGTATCGGCCAAGGCGCATGACATGACACGGGCCATCATCCCGAGTTTTAAGGCCGGCGATTGGGTCGTTCAGGGCAAGACCGGCAGCACCCGGCTCGGCGAGGGCGGCAAGGACAAGCGCTCGCTCGGATGGTTTGTCGGTTGGGCGCGGAAAGACGGCCGCCAGATCGTGTTCGCCCGGCTCGTCGTCGATACGAAGCGGACCGACATGCCGAAGGGGTTGGCGACACGGGCCGCGTTCCTGAAGGAACTGCCGCAGCTGATTTAGTGAGCCGGGCTTTACGGCGGCGGCATCTGCTCATAAAAGACTGCCGCCGCCGGACGCCTCCGGCACTCTGGCAGGTCGCAGCTCCCGAACCGCTGATATCTGCATTTTTACCACCCGCGCTCGTTTGCGGGACTGGATAGGAGATACATATGCTGAATTCCGTTTCCCTGACATTTCCCGACGGCTCCGTGCGCGACTACGACGCAGCGATGACCGGTGCCGGGCTTGCCGAGTCGATCTCGAAGTCGCTGGCCAAGAAGGCCGTGGCCTATGCCATCGACGGCACCGTGCGCGACCTCAGTGATCCCCTGGGCAAATCCGGCAAGGTCGAGATCATCACCCGCGAAGACCCGCGTGCGCTGGAACTCATCCGTCACGACACCGCGCACGTGCTGGCGGAAGCCGTTCAGGAGATATGGCCGGGAACGCAGGTAACCATCGGGCCGGTGATCGAGAACGGATTCTATTACGACTTTGCCCGCAACGAGCCGTTCACCCCGGACGATTTCCCGGTGATCGAGAAGAAGATGCGCGAGATCATCGCGCGCAATAAGCCGTTCACCAAGGAGGTCTGGTCGCGCGACAGGGCAAAAAAGGTCTTCGCCGACAAGGGCGAGCGCTACAAGCTCGAACTGATCGACGCCATTCCCGAGGATCAGGATCTCAAGATCTATGCGCAGGGCGACTGGTTCGATCTTTGCCGGGGTCCGCATATGGCCTCGACCGGGCAGATCGGCAACGCCTTCAAGCTGATGAAGGTGGCCGGCGCCTATTGGCGCGGCGACTCGAACAATCCGATGCTGACGCGCATCTATGGCACGGCCTGGGCCGACCAGGCACAGCTCGAAGCCTACCAGATGATGCTGGAGGAGGCCGAGAAGCGCGACCACCGCAAGCTTGGCCGCGAAATGGACCTGTTCCATTTCCAGGAAGAGGGGCCGGGCGTCGTCTTCTGGCACGCCAAGGGCTGGAAGATGTTCCAGAACCTGGTCAACTACATGCGCCGCCGGCTCGACGAACAGGGCTATCAGGAGGTCAATGCACCCCAGGTGCTCGACAAGAGCCTGTGGGAGACATCGGGCCACTGGGGCTGGTACCGGGACGCCATGTTCAAGGTGACGGTCGCAGGCGATGAAACTGACGATGACCGCGTCTTCGCGCTGAAGCCGATGAACTGCCCCGGTCACGTGCAGATTTTCAAGCATGGGCTGAAATCCTATCGCGATCTGCCCGTAAAGCTTGCGGAATTCGGCAATGTGCATCGCTATGAACCGTCGGGCGCGCTGCACGGGCTGATGCGCGTGCGCGGCTTCACGCAGGACGATGCGCATATCTTCTGTACAGAGGAACAGCTGGCTTCCGAGTGCTTGCGTATCAACGACCTGATCCTGTCGACCTATGCCGATTTCGGTTTCGACGAAATCAGCGTGAAGCTTTCGACGCGGCCGGAGAAGCGTGTCGGCACCGACGAGGCCTGGGATCATGCCGAGGCGATCATGGGCAGCGTGCTGGAGACGATCAGGACGCGCTCCGGCAACCGCATCAAGACCTCGATCAACCCGGGCGAGGGCGCCTTCTACGGGCCGAAGTTCGAGTATGTGCTGAAGGATGCGATCGGCCGCGAATGGCAATGCGGCACGACGCAGGTCGACTTCAACCTGCCGGAACGTTTTGGCGCATTCTACATCGGCTCGGATTCGGAGAAGAAGCAGCCTGTCATGGTGCACCGCGCAATCTGCGGTTCGATGGAGCGTTTCCTCGGCATCCTGATCGAGAACTATTCCGGCCATTTCCCGCTGTGGTTCGCGCCGCTGCAGGTGGTGGTGGCGACGATCACTTCGGACGCCGACAGTTACGCGACCGAGGTCGTCGCGAAGCTGAAGGCCGCAGGGCTGTTGGCGGAAGCCGACCTGCGCAACGAGAAGATCAACTACAAGGTCCGTGAGCACAGCCTGGCCAAGGTGCCGGTCATCCTCGTCTGCGGCAAACGCGAGGCGGAGGAGCAGACGGTCAATATCCGCCGGCTCGGTTCGCGAGACCAGGAATCGCTTGGCCTTGCCGAAGCAATCGAACGGCTGACCGAAGAAGCGATCACACCTGACCGCCGACGCAAGCGCGCTGCTTGATTCGAAGTGTTCTCGATCGAATGGCGGTGGAGCGATCCACCGCCGTTTTCATATCCCTGTCACGGCAACGTTGTAACGAGCCCTTATGCTCAAGCTGAAATCGCGCGAACGACCGTTCCCCGAGCTTTCTTACGCCAATCCGCACCAGCCGGCTCTGGCGCGCTGGTTCATTCATTCGGTGGAAGGCCTTTCGGGCCGCGACCGGTTCGCCGCGCTCTATGAATTCTGGCGCCATCAGGTTGTGCCGACCGGTGAGCGTGTGTTCAGCCGCATGCTGGACCTCATCGATGTGGGCGTGCGAAGCCCCGACCAATGGCCGCCAGCGCAATTGCCCGACACGCCGCTGGTGATCGTTGCCAACCATCCCTTCGGCATCGGCGACGGCATCGCGGTGCTGTCACTGGCAGAGCAACTCGGGCGACCCTTTCGAGTGATGATCCACAAGGATTTGCTCAGGATTCGCGAGATGGAGCCTTATTCGCTGCCGATCGACTTTTCCGAGACCAAGGACGCGGTGAAGAACAACATGGCGGTGCGCCATGAAGCGGTGCGGCTGCTGAAGGAGGGCGTCACCATCGTTGTGTTTCCGGCTGGCGGCGTCGCCACCGCGCCCAAGGGTTTTGGCCGCGCGCGCGATCTGCCATGGAAGATGGTTTCCGGCCCGTCTCGTCCAGGAAGCCAAGGCGTCGGTCATTCCCATGCATTTCTCCGGCCAGAACGGCAGGCTTTTCCATTTGGTCAGCGGTCCGATGAACATGGCCGAGCGCGACGGGCGTGTGGCTAAATTCGTCGGCAAGGCCTCGCTGACCTTGCGTACCTCGCTGCTCATCCGTGAATTCGCGCGGCTGTCCGGCAAGGCGATCGAGGTGCGCGTCGGCAATGTACTCAGCTGGAGCGAACTGGAGCCGTTGCGCGATCGCAAGGCGTTGCTCGACCGGCTTTATCGCGGTGTGTTCGACTTGGCTCCGGCCCTGCCGCGCCGTCGCATCCCGTTCCTTCCGGCGCGGACCAAGCTGGCTGCCTGAAGGAGCATCTCCGGCGAAAACGAGATCGCCTCCAATGCTCTATCTCTTTGCTTTTACGCAATTCCGAACGCAAAACCGCTTCGCACTTTTGCTGGAATTGCTTTAGTCCGCGCCTTCTTCCGGATCCATGGCCGCTGCTTCGGTAGCGAGAACCTCGATCTCCTGGTTCTGCCCGCCAACGACCGTGAAATCCTTCTGGTAGATCCGGTCGCGATTCTTGGCGATGATGGTGTAGTCGCCTTCGGCCAGCACCATCGAGGCGAAGGCGCCGACGGTTTCCTTGATCGGATCACCGGATTCGTTGAGCAGCGACCAGGAGGTGTCGGCGATCGCTTCGCCACCCGCCTCGCGCACCAGCTTCATGGTGATTTCGGCGGCGTGATGCTCGACGGTGGCTTCGGTCAGCTTGCCGGCCTCGACACGGATGTCGGATCGGATGACGGCGTTGACCGCGCCATAGGTCGAGACGACGTGGTAGATGCCCGCATTGAGCCGCACGACGCTGTTGGGTTCGACATCGGGAATGACTAGCGCGCGATCGCCATTGGCGTCGGCGGTGCCCTCATAGATCGAAAAGCGCAGTCTTTTCGGCGGAATGCGCACGCCGCCGGACAGAACCGCGTCGAGCTTCAGGCCGCCGGCATCAAGCACCAGGCTTTCTCGCTTGGCTTCCTTGCCGACGGTGATGCGCTTGGTGGCGCCGGCGCGACCGTAGGAGGCGTGGACCAGATAACTGCCGGGTTCGAGCTGGAAGACGGCGCTGCCGCCATGCGCGGAGGCGACCATCGGCAATTTGCCGTTGACGGCTTCAGGCTTGAAGACACGCCAGACGAGGCCGCGGGTGATGTCGGTGCCTTTGTCGGTCAACTGGGCCGACAGGGTGATGGCGCCACCGCCGCCAAGCGCCAGTGGAGTCTCGTTCTTCGGCGTCGCATAGCTCGAAATTCCGGGAAGTTTCAGGTCGCTGACACCGTCCTTTTCCTGCGCGACAGCCATGGAGACCGGCAGCAGGAACAGCGCGGCGCAGAGCCGGATCAGGAAAAGACGCAGTCGCCCCTCAAACATACCTTGCGTTGAAGCCCATGGCGGTGGCAATTTCAAGGCTTAAGAGTCCGGTGCGTGACTCTTCAGCCCGGCGCTAGCGCGCCTTTGCCCGAGCCGCCTGAATTCCCGATGGTGCGCTTCAGCTCAAAACAGAGTGCCAGGAGACTTGCGCCCATGGCGTCGCCGATCATCGACTTCCTGCTGACCCGAAATTCAGCGCCTATTCCCGACCTCAAGGAGCCGGCGCCCAGCGACGCCGATATCGCGACAATGATTGCCGCCGCCTCACGCGTGCCCGACCATGGACGGCTCGAACCCTGGCGCTTCATCCTCTATCGCGGCGAAACCCGCATCGGGATCGGTAAAAAGCTGGCGGCCTTGGCCGAGCAGCGCGAAGGTCCGCTGCCCGAGGGCCGTCGCAACCAGGAACTGGCGCGGTTCTCGCGCGCGCCGCTGGTGATCGGTGTCGTGTCAATTCCCAGGGAGAACCCAAAAATCCCGCAATGGGAGATGTTCCTGTCCGGAGGCATGGCGGCGATGAACCTGATGATCGCGGCCAATGCACTGGGCTATGGCACGAACATGATCAGCAACTGGTATTCCGACGTGCCGGAGGGCAGGGCGATCCTTGGACTGGCGCCGCAGGAGCGCGTTGTCGGTTTTATCCATATGGGTTCCTATGCCGGTCCGGCGCCGGAGCGGCCACGGCCCGATTCGGCAAAGCTCTATGCCGACTATTCAGGGCCTTGGGCGGGCTGAATGTTTTACGAGCCATCCAAAGGGCACGGACTGCCGCATGATCCTTCGAAGGCCATCGTGGCGCCGCGCCCGATCGGCTGGATATCGACGCTGAACGGGGCAGGCGAGATCAACCTCGCACCCTACTCTTTCTTCAATGCGGTCTCGACGCGGCCCTTTATCGTCTGGTTCTCCTCCGAGGGCGAGAAGGACAGTGCCTCTTTCGCCGTGGAAAGCGGCGAGTTCGTTGCCAATCTGGTCGGCCGCGACCTTGCTGAGAAGATGAATTACACGTCCATCGACGCGCCGCGTGGCGTCAACGAATTCGTCTATGCCGATCTCGCCATGGCGCCCTCGCGTCTCGTCAGACCGCCGCGCGTGGCGGCGGCACCCGCGGCGCTCGAATGCCGGGTGACGGAAGTGTTTCGCCCAAAGGCGCTGGACGGATTGCCGACGAGCGCCGTCGTCGTCGCCGGTGAGGTGATCGGCGTGCATATCGACGATGCTTTCCTGAAAGACGGCCTGTTTGACATCACCAAGGCCGGCAATGTCGCTCGTCTCGGCTACATGGACTATGCCAGCGTCAACGAGGTCTTTTCGATGCGCCGGCCGCGCTGGGAAAAAAAATAGCTGTCAGGCGGATGTCCCGGCCGCCCTCGCGCGTGCCAGAAGGCGTTCGGCCAGCCGCAGGTGCGGTCGGTCGAACATCTTGCCGTCGATGCCGACGACGCCGGGATTTCCGGCTGCCTCGAACGCCGCGACGATGGCCGCCGACTGTCTCACCGCCTCGGCCGAGGGCGTAAAGGCGGCGTTGATAACGGGCACCTGATCGGGATGGATCGCCATCTTGCCGGTGAAGCCGTCACGCTCGGCCTCGGCGCATTCCGCGGCGAAGGCCGCCATATCGCGAAAATTCGGAAACACGGTGTCGATCGCGGCGACCTCCGCAGCCCCCGCCGCGAGGATGGTCGTCAGGCGGGCGTGACGGAAGAGATCGGTGTAGCGGCCGTGATCGTCGCGGGCCGCACGCGCGCCGATCGCGGCCGACAGGTCTTCCGCGCCCCAGGTGAGACCAGCAAGCCGCGCGCTTGTCCCCGCATAGGTCGCCGCCGCCAGCACACCCGCCGGCGTTTCGGTGATGATCGGCAGGATTTTTATCGAACCGTCGGACAGATCGTTCTCGGCCTCCCGGACCCTGAGCTTGGCCGCGAGTTGCTGCACATCCTGGCCGCTGTTCGACTTGGGCAGCATGATGCCGTCGGGCCTCGCTGCGACGAGCGCCGCCAGATCGTCATCCGTCAGTCCGGTCGATAGATCGTTGACCCTGACATAGATCGCCGAGTTGGTTTGCCCCCTGCGTTCAAGGATGAAGCGCGCCGCGATCTCGCGCGCCGGCGCCTTGTTCTGCGGCGCGACGGAATCCTCGAGATCGACGATGACCACGTCAGCGCCGGCGCCAAAACCCCTTTCGAGCTTCCGTTCGGAATCGCCGGGAACGAACAGCAGCGAACGCATCAGGCCGCCTTCTTCAGCATCATCGCCTGTCTCGTGCATTTGGCGACGAGGTCGCCATGCTGATTATAGGCGCGATGCTCGAATTCGACGATGCCGCGATCGGGTTTCGACCTGGATTCGCGCACCGAAATCACCGTTGTTTCGACGCGGATGGTGTCGCCATGAAATACCGGGTGCGGAAACACGGTTTCCTTCATGCCGAGATTGGCGACAGTGGTGCCGAAGGTGATGTCGTTGACCGAGATGCCGATCATCAGGCCGAGCGTGAACAGCGAGTTGACCAGCGGCCTGCCCCACTCGCTCTTGGCGGCGAAGTCGAAATCGATATGCAGCGGTTGCGGGTTCAGCGTCATCACCGAAAACAGCATGTTGTCGCTTTCGGTGACGGTCTTGCGCAGCGTGTGCTGGAAGACGTGGCCGACGACGAACTCCTGGAGATAAAGCCCGGCCATGTCCTGCTCCTCTGCTGCAAAGGTTGATAGGCGCTGCTTTCCAGGCTCGCAAGCCAGTTAATGAACATGGTGAACCGTTCGTAAACCATTTCTGCCTACCGTCACCACGGGGCCAGGAACGTTCTGGCAAGAGGCGTAAGCAGGCGGCATGGTTGTTTCGCATTTTTTGAGATGGATTTGCACGGCCAGGGTGTCGGAGCGCGCCGCCGCCGCCAGTGCGCTGGCCCGGGCTTATGTCAATTCCGAATTGCCGTTCGAGGACCGCTGCGCCGCCGAGGCGGCGCTGACGCTGCTACTCGACGACGCCTCGTCAAAGGTGCGGCTGGCGATGGCCGAGGCGCTCTCGATGAGCCACCACGCGCCGCTGCAGATCATCAGCGTGCTAGCCTCCGACCAGCCGGAAGTCGCCGGTGTCGTGCTGGCGCGCTCGCCGCTGCTCACCGACGCCGATCTGATCAACCGTGTGGCGGGGAGCCAGAGGGCAACGCAGAAACTGATCGCCGACCGACCTGTAGTCTCGATGGCGCTAGCGGCGGCCATCGCCGAGATTGGCGAGGCGGAAGCCTGCGCCGTGCTTTTGGCCAACACCGGCGCCGACATTGCCTCCCTCAGCTTCCGCCGCATGGCTGAACGCCATGGCCACCTGCCTCTGGTGCGCGAGGCGCTGATATCCGACGCGCGCCTGCCTGCCGACTGCCGGCATATGCTGCTCGTCAAGCTCGGCGAGACATTGAAGACATCGCCGCTGGTCATGGCATTGATGGGAGCCGCGCGAGCCGACCGCGTCATGCGGGACGCCTGCGTCAAGGCCTCGGTGACGCTGATCGAAGGCACGCGCCAGGAAGAGCACGCGGCGCTGATCGAGCATCTCAGGCTGCGCGGCGATCTCACCGCGAGCTTCCTGATCCGCACCATCGCGCACGGCAAGGTCGATTTCTTCGGCTCAGCGCTGGTCGCGCTCAGCCAGCAGTCCGAAGCACGGGTGAGGGCACTGCTGGCCGGCGGGCACGATGTGGCCCTGCAGGCGCTGTTTCGCAGCGCAGGTCTGGCTGCCGCCACGCATGCGGTCATCCTGCGTGCGCTGAAGATCTGGCGCGAGGTTGCCAACGGCAAGCGCGTCGCCGGTGTTCAGGAAGTCAGCTGGCTGATGCTCAAGGAATTGGGCGGGCAATCCGCCGAAGGCGATCTCGCCGCCCTGGTCAAGTCGATCCACCTTGATGCTCTGCGCGAGAACGCACGCGGCCATGCGCTGGCGATCGCCGCAGCCTAGGTTTTATCCCTCGCGAAGAAATCCGGGAAATCCTCCATTGCCGCGGCGATAATGCGCAGGGACGCCGCGATTTGCAGCATGTCGCCGGTGGCGTCTCGCTGGGCGATGCCTGCCGCGTACTGCCGGGCGACGGCAATGGTCGCTGTTTGCGGATCGCCGGAGGCACGGAAAAGCAGCTCGCGCGCCAATCCCCTCAGGAAGTTAGCGATTGAAAGCGTCATTTCCGATGGGATGGCATGGTTTTGGCTCGCATTGCGCAGCCGCAGGATTTCCAGGCCGACCGTGACGGAGGCGACGCCGCCGCCCAGCACCGCCTCACCCTTCCTGCCGGAATTCTGCACCAGCGGCATCAACTGATTGACCCGGTCATAAGCGAGGCTCTCGAAGGCCGAACGCCTCGGCAAGCGCTCATGCAGGCAAAGCCGCGCCAGATCCTCGCGCATGGCTCGCACGATGCGGTCGGCGGCCAGCCATGGATCCGCCGGGAACACGACGATGAAGACGCCGATTGCCAGCAGGATGCCGACCAGGATCGATGCCGAGCCGGCGAAGAAGGGGCCGGGATCATAGGTCATTGCCTGGTGCGGGCTGAGGAAGGCCAGGAAGTTGATGGCGAATGCCGTCGCCACCCCGACATAGCGCGGATTGGCCATGGCGAGTGCCGCCGGCACCATGATGAGCACGACGAACAGCATGAACCAGCCGAAGCCGGGCAGAGCGGGAAGCGCGATCTGACCGACGAGAAAGGCGAATGGCAAAGCGAGCAGCGTTCCCTTGAAGAAACCCCAGGATACCTGCACGGGGTCGGGGCGAGCGGCAAACAGGCTCGACACGACGGCAACGAGGATGACGGTGCCGGCCGCTTCCGACCACTTCGTCGTCAGCCAGAAAGCCGCGACCAGCAACGTGGCAAGGGCCGCGCGGATGGCGTTGCGCGCGGCACCGGGATAGTCGCGATGCACCACCAAGGCCGGCTGCCGGCTGCCGGGACCTCGTCGGCGGCTAACGGGCGCGCGCAAAGCGTCGAGGCCACGAAGCACCTGTTTCAGCGCCTCGGCAAAATCGGCCGCTATGGTGAGGCGAGTGATGGTGCCGACCCTGTCCTCACCCTGTTCGGTCGAAGCATCGGGTATTTGCCGTGCTCTGATCGAGATCGCGTCGAGTCGTGCCAACCAGGGCGAGGTGTCGTCCAGCGCTCCCGGCTTGGCTGCCAGTTCGCTGACAAGGGCTTGCAACTCCGAGCGCACCGGGATGAGGGCCGCGTTTTTCGGAGCGGCATGCGAATAGAGCGCGCGCGCCGCCGAAAGGGCCGAGAGCAGCTGTCCGATGGTGCGTCGCACCGGATGCGCGCGCGGCGCGAAGCTCGCCGCTTCGAGCCTGGCATAGGCGCGCATTTCACCAAGCGTCTGGGTGTCGGCGACAAGCTTCCGGTGCAGGCCGATGAGGGTTGCCCGGTCTCCGCCGGAGAACGCACCGCCAGCGTAAGTGGCGAGGTCGAGAATGCAGCGTTTCAGCCGCGAGATAATGGCGTCGCTGGCCAGTTTTGGCAGGATCAGCCGGCTGGTGAGGCCGGCGCAAACGATGCCGAGCACGATCTCGGCACAACGCGCGACCGCGAGGTCAACGACCAGATGCGGTTGTCCGAAAGCGGGCAGGCCGATGATCATGGCGGTGTAGCCGGCAAGGGCGGCGCCATAGGCCTCGGGATTGCGCAGCAGGGACGAGACGAAGGTGCAAATGCCAATCCAGACGGCAAGCACCGTCACCAGAATCCAGGGGCCGGTGCCGAACGCCGTGGTGATGCCGACTGCCGCGATACCCCCGGCAAGCGTGCCGAGCAGCCGGTAGAAGCCTTTCGCCAGCACCATGCCGGCAACCGGCTGGGCGACGATGAACACCGTCATCATCGCCCATTGCGGATGGTCGAGCTTCAGCGCATAGGCGACGAGAAGCGCGATC
Source organism: Mesorhizobium salmacidum (SeqCode) (assembly GCF_037179605.1). Taxonomy (NCBI): domain Bacteria; kingdom Pseudomonadati; phylum Pseudomonadota; class Alphaproteobacteria; order Hyphomicrobiales; family Phyllobacteriaceae; genus Mesorhizobium; species Mesorhizobium salmacidum (SeqCode). The sequence goes on along the minus strand of NZ_JAPYKS010000010.1, from coordinate 23,442 downwards.
ATGCCGGCTGAAACGGTGCGCAGGGCGAAAATCCAGTCGGAGCGCGTCGGTTGCGTCAGCCCGGCCAGGCTCGTCTCGAAATAGGTTTTCAGCCGCGCCCAGGTCACATGCTGGTCTCCATGTCAGGAACGCAAGCTAAATTCGCCAGCGGCTAGATATCCAGCACTTCCGTCTCGGCGAATTCGGCGCGTTCCTGGATGAAGCGGAAGCGAGCTTCGGGCTTGGTGCCCATCAGCTCATCGACCCTGTCCTTGGTGGCAGAATCGATTTCGTTCACATCGACCCTGAGCAACGTGCGCTTTCTCGGGTCCATGGTGGTTTCCTTGAGCTGCGCAGCCATCATCTCGCCCAGGCCCTTGAAGCGGCCGAGCTCGACCTTGCCGCGCCCGGTGAATTCGGTGCGCAGAAGCTCGTCCTTGTGCGCGTCGTCGCGGGCGTAGGCGACCTTGCCGCCTTGCCTGATCGAGTAAAGCGGCGGCACCGCCAGGTAGAGATGGCCGCCGCGTACCAGCGCCGGCATCTCCTGGTAGAAAAAGGTGATCAGCAGCGAAGCGATGTGGGCGCCGTCGACGTCGGCGTCGGTCATGATGATCACGCGGTCGTAGCGCAAATCCTCGTCACGGTACTTTGACCGCGTGCCGCAGCCGAGCGCCTGGATCAGGTCCGATATCTGCTGGTTGGCGGCCAGCTTGTCATTGCCGGCGCTGGCGACGTTGAGGATTTTTCCACGCAGCGGCAAGACGGCCTGGCTGGCGCGATCGCGCGCCTGCTTTGCCGAGCCGCCCGCGGAATCGCCTTCGACGATGAAGAGTTCGGCACCTGCCGCCGCGTTCTGCGTGCAATCGGCGAGCTTGCCCGGCAAGCGCAGCTTGCGCACAGCGCTCTTGCGCGACACCTCTTTTTCCTGGCGGCGGCGCACCCGCTCATCGGCGCGCGCGATCACCCAGTCGAGCAGCTTCGAGGCTTCCTGCGGATTGTCGGCCAGCCAATGGTCGAACGGGTCACGGATCGCGGTCTCGACGATGCGTATCGCTTCGATCGTCGCCAGCCTGTCCTTGGTCTGGCCGACGAATTCCGGCTCGCGGATGAACACCGACAGCATGCCGGCGGCCGAGATCATGACGTCTTCCGAGGTGACGATCGACGCGCGTTTGTTGCCGACGAGGTCGGCATAGGCGCGCAGGCCGCGCGTCAGCACGTTGCGGAAGCCGGCCTCGTGGGTGCCGCCTTCACCGGTCGGGATGGTGTTGCAGTAGGAATTGATGAAGCCGTCGCCGCCAAACCAGGTCACCGCCCATTCGAGCGAGCCATGGCCGCCTTGCTTGTCGCTCTTGCCGGCGAAGATTTCGCGCGTCACCTGGAATTCGTCGCCGAGCGACGCTTTCAGATAATCCTTGAGGCCGCCGGGGAAATGGAATTCCGCCTTGGCCGGTGTCTGATCCTTTTCCTTGATCAGGGAGGGATCGCAGGTCCAGCGGATTTCGACGCCGCCGAACAGATAGGCCTTCGAACGCGTCATGCGGTAGAGCCGCGCCGGCTCGAATGCCGCGCCCTTGCCGAAAATCTGCTCGTCGGGGTGGAAACGCGTCCTGGTGCCGCGGCGGTTGTGCACCTCGCCCAGGTGCTCCAGACCGCTTACCGGAATGCCACGTGAAAAGCGTTGGCGATAGAGCTGGCGGCCGCGCGCGACTTCGACTTCGAGATGATCCGACAGGGCGTTGACGACGGAAACGCCGACGCCGTGCAGGCCACCTGATGTCTCATAGACCTTGGAATCGAACTTGCCGCCCGAATGCAGCGTCGTCATGATCACTTCGAGCGCGGGCTTCTTGAATTTCGGATGTGGATCAACCGGGATGCCGCGGCCATTGTCGGTGACAGTGAGATAACCATCGGCTGAAAGCTCGACATCGATGAAGGTGGCGTGGCCGGCAACCGCTTCGTCCATCGAATTGTCGATGACCTCGGCGAACAGATGGTGCATCGCCTTGTCGTCTGTGCCGCCAATATACATGCCCGGCCGCCGGCGCACCGGCTCCAGGCCTTCGAGCACCTCGATGTCGGCGGCGCTGTAACCCTCGCTGCCATCCTTGGCAGCGGCCGGGCGCCTGGCGGCCGCTTGCACCAGCGGGTCGGCCGGGCGCGCCGGCGTGCGAACCGGTTGCTGCTGCTTGCCCAGATTGCCGAAGAGATCGTTGTTGTCGTCCATGCCAACCATAGGGTCCGGTGCTGCGAATCACACGTCGATACTGCCACGCTTTTTGGCGCCAGGCGACGGAGGTTCCTGTTACGTTCGGGGATTTAACCCCTCTTACCCTAAAACCATTCGATAACCAAGCAGGCGGAAATCGGTCGAATGCCACCGCACAAGATTCCCGATTCTTTACCAATGCGGACTAGCGTGAGCCCAACATAACAAGAAACGACGGGCATCAGGGGTTTCGGCGTGAGGGGCAAGGCCATAACGATGATCGGCATCGCCGCCGTTTTCGGCGCGATCTCGATCTTTGCCGCGGATTTCTGGGTCAAGAGCCAGGCCAAGGCCGATGCGCAGGAGAAAACGGCGTCGATCTCCGCTCCAGCACCCAAAATAGAGTTCAAGACGATCGTGGTGGCCAATGCGCCGTTGCGCTATGGCATGGAGCTCGACCGCGCCAAACTCAGCGAAATCCCGTGGCCGCAGGAGTCCCTGCCGCAGGGCGCCTTTGCCACCATCGATGGATTGCTCGGCGAAGGCGGCCGGGTCGTGCTGTCGCCGATCGAGGTCAACGAGCCGTTGCTGCTCACCAAGCTGTCGGGACCGAACGGTCGCGCGACGCTGTCCAATATGCTGACGCCCGGAATGCGGGCGGTCACCATCCGCACCGACGAGATCGCTGGGGTCGGTGGCTTCGTCACGCCGGGCGACCGGGTCGATGTCGTGCTCACCCGCGATGCCGGCGAAATCCAGGAAGTCGCCAAGAACGCGCAAGGCGCGGCCGGCTCGACCATCACCTCGGAGATCGTCGTTGCCGACGCCAAGGTGCTGAGCGTCGGGCAGGGCGCCGACGAGCGCCAGACGACGCCGCAGGTGGCCAATTCCGTGACCCTCGAGGTGACGACCGAAGGCGCGCAGAAAGTGGCGCTTGCCCGCACGGTAGGCACGCTGTCGCTGTCGCTGCGCTCCGCCAGCGAAGGCGGCGACGGCAAGAACGGCGTCACCACCATCTCGTCCTTCGGCGGATCCGTGGCTTCCAATGCCCAGGCCGCCGCCGGCTCCTTGTTCGATGCCATCGCCAAGGAGCCGGAGAAGCCGAAATTCAAGACGGTCATCGTGACGCGCGGCACGCAGGCCGAGGAATACCAAGTCCCTTCGCGGGACCAGAAGTAAAGACCGGTGGGGACCGGGCGGGACGGGATCATGGTGATGCACACCCTATATCGAATGACGAATCTGTTGCGTTTCGTGCGCGCCTTGGCCATGGCGGCTTCACTGGCCGCGAGCGGCATGCTCGCCTTCGTTGGCGCGGCCAGGGCGGACAACGACATCGTCTATGTCTCGTCGACCAGGAATGCCTCGATCAAGGTCGCGAAGGGCAAGCCCAAGACGATCATGACGAGCGCGGCCTTCTATCAGATCGTCATCGGCGATCCGGAGATCGCCAACGTCAACCCGCTGACCGACAAATCCTTCTATGTGCTGGGCAACAATCTCGGCACCACCGGCATTGCGCTGTTCGACGAGAAGAAGCAGCTCGTCGGCACCGTAGACATCGAAGTGACGCTCGACACCGACCAATTGGCGAGCACCATCCGTGCCAGCGTGCCGGACGCCAAGATCAAGGTCGGCTCGGCCAATGGCCGCGTGGTGCTGTCGGGCGAGGCGGATGACGCGGTCGCCGCCGAAAAGGCAAACAAGATCGCCACCCGCTTCTCCGGCAATGAGGAGGTGATCAATTCGGTCAATATCTCCTCGTCGCAGCAGGTCCAGCTCAATGTCCGCTTCGTCGAGATCAACCGCCAGGCCGGGCAGGACCTGGGCGCGAAATACAGCGCCAATTTCGCCTACGGCTTCGGCGGTCGCGATGTCTCTCTCGATCCGGGCTCGGTGCCGGCGGCGGGGACTGGCGAGATCATTGGCCGGCTGCTGTCCAATGGCGTCTCGATCGACATCGCCATCAAGGCGTTGGAGGAGCGCGGCCTTGCACGAAGGCTGGCCGAACCGAACCTGATTGCCCGATCCGGCGAAACGGCGAGCTTTCTTGCCGGCGGCGAATTCCCGATCCCGGTTTCCGAGGACAATGGGAAGATCTCCGTCAGCTACAAGAAATACGGCGTCAGCCTGGACTTTACGCCGACCGTGCTGAAGGACGGGTTGGTCAGCCTCGACATCGCGCCGGAAGTCTCCTCGATCGACGCTTCGGCGTCCTACAATATCGGCAACATTTCGGTGCCGGGGTTCATCGTGCGCCGCGCCAAGACCTCGGTCGACCTGAAGAACGGCCAGAGCTTCATGATCGCCGGGCTGCTGCAATCCCAGAACGACATCACCACGTCGCGCATTCCCGGTCTCGGCAAGATGCCGGTGCTGGGGTCGCTGTTCTCGTCGAAATCCTATCAGCGGCGCGAGACCGACCTGGTCATCATCGTCACACCTTATCTGGTCAAGCCGGTCGACCCGTCGAAGAAAATGGCTGTGCCGACCGATGGCACGCAGCCCGCCAGCAACGTCGACTATTTCCTCAACAACACCGAGGAGGTGAAGGCGTCGGACACCAACCGTGCGCTGGCGCTGGCTGACGGCAGCGCCGTGCGGGGCGCTTCCGCGACCAAAGTCGGTCATTTCCTCGACCTGCCGAAGGACTGAAATCATGCGTCTGGTCCTGAGATCGAGCATCGCCCTGCTTCTTGCCGGTTTGGCAAGCGGCTGCACCAGCGACGACTATTTGCGCAGCGAAGGCGTGACGTCAGTCGCCGGTGAGGCGCAGGCCGCCAACACCGTCATGCAGATGGTGGACCCGTGGAAGTATGGGGTCCAGAACACGAGGCTTCTCGTGCCCGCCAAGCGCGGAACCGCCGAACCGGTCACACCCGATCAGGCGGCCGGGGCCAAGGCAGCGCAAACCACCACCGGCAACTGATCCAGACGGCGATCGACCTCACAGGCGGCGAGAATGGCAAACAGCACCAAGAAGATCCTGCTCGTATCGACAGACCGGACCTTCGCGCAGGACACGAAGACGGCCTTTGCCGCCTCGGAGATCATCCAGCTCATGACGGTTGAGAAGAACATCACCGAGCTGCGCGGCGAGGTCCAGGAGGCCGAGTTCGGCGTCGTTATCGTCGACATGGATGCGGCGAAACTGGAAGAAATCGAGTCCCTGCAGCGCGTCATGCGCCGGCTCGAGGGCAAGGCACCGGTGGTCGTGGTCACCCAGGAGTTCAACGCCGCCGCCGTGCGCATCCTGGTACAGCTCAAGGTCGCGGACTTCCTGGTCAAGCCGATCACCACGGCCGACCTCGTGCGTTCGGTCGTGCGAGCGTTGCAGGGGCCGGGGCGCGAGGAAAACACCGAATCGCAGATCTATACCTTCATGCCCGCCGCCGGCGGCGTCGGCACCACGACGCTGGCGCTGCAGACCGCGTTCCAGCTGCATCATTCGGTGACGCGCGGCGCCTCGACCTGTGTGGTCGACCTCAATTTCCAGCAAGGTGCCTGCGCCGAATATCTCGATCTGGAGCCGCGTTTCGACATCACCGAGATCGAGAACCAGCCCGAGCGCCTCGACCGGCAATTGCTCGATGTGATGCTGTCCAAGCACGCCAGCGGACTTTGCGTGCTGGCGGCGCCGACGCATCCGGCTGAAATGCGCTCCTTCAAGACCGATGTCGTGGTGCGCATGCTGGACCTCGTTTCGGCCTATTTCGACAATGTCGTCATCGACATGCCGCGCACCTGGTTTCCCTGGACGGAAACGGTGCTGCTCGGTTCCAATAAACTCTACATCGTTGCCGAAATGACGGTGCCGTGCCTGCGCCATACGCAGCGGCTGATCCAGGCCGTCTACGAGACCGCGGGCAAGGAAGTGAAGCCGAACGTGATCGTCAACCGTTTCGAGCAGAAGATGTTCGACAACGGCATCAAGCAGGCGGATGTCCAGGAAATCCTTGGCGAGCATTTTGTCGGCGGCATCGCCAACAACTACCGGCTGGTGCGCGAGGCGGTCGATCGCGGCGTGCCGCTGCACGAGATCGATCCCAATGCCAATGTCGTCAACGACCTGAAGAAGATCATCCTCCCGGAAGAGGCAGTGGCGACGGCGAGCAAGTCGAAGTCGCTGTTCGGTTTCGGCAGGGGCCTCTTGAAAAGGAAAGCTGGATGACCAGCCGTTTCTCAACCCTGCAGAACCGCGACGCGCGCCCGCAGCGTCCGCCGGAATCAACACCGGTCGCGCATCATGCCGTTGTCATCCCGACCAGCCGAAAGGCTTTGCCGGCGAAACTGGAAGCAGCACCGGCAAAGAATGCCAACAAGGTGCTCGACGCCCGCGTGCGCATCCACCGGATGCTGCTCGAGGAGATCAATCTGGTCGCGCTGGAGCGCTTGCCCAAGGATGAAATGCGCCGGCAAGTGCATGATTTCGTGTCGGAAAAGACCCGTCAGGAGCGGATGGCGATCAACACCGCCGAACTCGACGCGCTGGTCGACGATATCGTCGACGAGATGGTCGGCCTCGGCCCGCTCGAGCCGCTGCTCAAGGATCCCGACATCAACGATATCCTGATCAACGGTCATCAGAACTGTTTCGTCGAAAAGAAGGGCAAGCTGCAGCAGGTCCATATCCCGTTCAAGGACGAGGCGCATCTGCTCAGAATCGTCAACAAGATCGTGGCCGCCGTCGGCCGCCGGGTCGACGAATCGCAGCCGATGGTCGACGCTCGCATGCTGGACGGCTCGCGCTTCAACGCAGCCATCCGCCCGGTGGCCGTCGACGGCCCGCTGGTGTCGATCCGCAAGTTCTCCAAGAACAAACTTGGCCTGCACAGGCTGGTCGAATTCGGCGCCATCACACAGAACATGGCCGAAGTGCTGGCGGCGGCCGTGCATGCCCGCAAGACGACAATCATTTCGGGCGGCACCGGCACCGGCAAGACGACGATGCTCAACGCACTGTCGGCCTTCATTCCGGAAGACGAGCGGCTGATCACCATCGAGGACGCGGCGGAGCTTCAATTGCAGCAGCCGCACGTCGCGCGCATGGAAACGCGCCCCGCCAATATCGAAGGCCATGGCGAGCTCAAACAGCGCGACCTGGTCAAGAACGCGCTGCGCATGCGTCCCGACCGGGTCATTCTCGGCGAGTGCCGCGGCGAGGAAGCCTTCGACATGCTGCAGGCGATGAACACCGGCCACGAAGGCTCGATGGCGACCATTCACGCCAACACGCCACGCGATTGTATTTCGCGCCTGGAGCAGATGCTTGGCATGACCGGCATGCCAATGACGGTGCAGTCGATCCGCAGCCAGATCGCAAGCGCCATCGACATCATCGTCCAACTGACCCGGCTTTCCGACGGCAAGCGCAAGGTGACGAGCGTCGCCGAGGTGACCGGCATGGAAGGCGATGTCATCCAGATGCAGGAGATCTTCCGCTTCGTGCGCACCGGCATGGAGGCTGATGGCAAGATCCTTGGCTACTACGAGGCGACCGGCATACGACCGCGTTTTCTGGAAGATCTGCGCGCGATGGGCATCGAGTTTCCCGGACGTTATTTCGAACCCGGCCGGCCGCAGGAGTAGCCGGGGTGTTCGATGGGTTCAGCGCGATCTATGTCGTCTATGCCGGGGCCGCATTGACCGGCATCATGGTCGCCGAAGCGGTCTACCTGCTCTATGCCGGTCGTAGCGACAAGCGAACCGCCATCAACCGGCGTATGAAGCTGCAGGAAAACAAGATCAGCCAGGAACAGGTGCTGATCCAGCTGCGCAAGGAGCGCGGTCTCGACGTGGGAACGTCGCTGTTCTCGCCCGGCCGGTTCCATGCCCTGCGCACGCAGTCGGGCATGGTCATACCGCTCTCGAAATTCCTGATGATCACCTGCGGTGTGGCGATGGCCGTGGCCCTGTTCGCCATCTCGCGCGGCTTGCCGCTGTTGATGGGGCTCATCCTGGTTGTCGTGCTGATGCCGCTGCTGCCGATCATGGTGATGCGCTCCATGCGCAAGCGCCGGCTCAAGCGTTTCGGCATCCAACTGCCCGAGGCACTGGAACTGATCACGCGCGGCCTCAAGGCCGGTCACCCGGTGCCGGTGGCCATTGCCATGGTGTCGCGTGAGATGCCCGATCCGATCGGCACGGAATTCGGCGTCATTGCCGACGAAGTCACCTATGGCTCCGACCTTGTCTCGGCGCTGAACTCGCTTTTCGACCGGGTCGGCCACGAGGATTTGCCGCTGTTCGTCACCGCCGTCTCGATCCAGACCAGCTCGGGCGGCAATCTGCGCGAAATCCTCGATGGGTTGTCGACGACGATCCGCGAACGCGGCAAGCTGCGCCGCAAGGTGCGGGCCATTTCGAGCGAAGGCCGCCTGTCGGCCTACATTTTGACGGCCGTGCCGGCGCTGCTGTTCACCGCGATCATGGCCATGATGCCGGGATATTACAGCGACGTCTGGGGCGTTCCGAAGACATGGTACATGATCGGCGGATCGGTTAGCTGGCTGATGCTGGGCAATCTGATCATGTTCAAGATGTCTAACTTCAGGTTCTGACATGCAAGGCGTCATCGAATTCCTCGCCTCCCTCGCGCCGACGTCGCTGATGCCGGTGGCCATGCTTTTGCTGGCCATGGGAGCCGTTGCGGTCGCCTGGCCGATGGTGGCGGCGAGGGGCGACCGCAACGAGGTCAAGCGCCGGCTCAAGGTCGACCACGGTCCGGTGGCGGCCAAGCCCGAACCGGCGCAGAAGAAGAACAGCGGCGTCGTGCGCGAAAAAGCGGTGAAGAGGGCGCAGGAATTCTACGCCAAGAGCGACCCGGAAAATGTCGCCCGCCTGCGTTTGAAGCTCATCCAGGCCGGCTACATGGAGCCGCGCGCCGTCGGCATGTTCTTCCTCATCCGGTTCACGGCAATGATCGGCACGACGTTCGCCGTCTTCGTGCTCAACCGGTGGATGGCCAGCCCGGACGCGACCATGACCAGCCGGTGGACCTTCATCATCCTGTCGGGCGCTGCCGGCTATTTCCTGCCGGGCCTGGTGCTGACCCAGAAGGTGCGGGAAAAGATGCGCGAATACCGCAACGGCTTCCCCGATTTCATGGATCTGATGATCGTCTGCTCCGATGCCGGCATGAGCATGGAAGCGGGCGTCGAGCGCGTTTCGAAAGAACTCGCCAAGACCTATCCTTCGCTCAGCCAGAACCTGCAGCTCGTATCGCTCGAGCTTCGGGCGGGGCGCAGCCTCGACGACGCGCTGAAGGCGCTCGCCGATCGCCTCAGCCTCGACGAGGTACGCTCCTTCGCCACGCTCCTGCAGCAGTCGAAGGAACTAGGCACCAGCCTGTCGGGCGCGCTCAGGGTGTTTTCCGATGAAATGCGCCACAAGCGCATGTCGCTGGCCGAGGAGAAGGCGCATGCCTTGCCGGCAAAGATGTCCGTGCCGGTCGTGGTCTGCATCCTGCCGGTGGTGCTGATGATCGCTGTCATTCCCATCATCGTCAAAATGACGGGTCACTAAAGGGCGCCGCGTCGACGGAATCAGGCATGCAAACATCCGTCGAAGTGATGCATCGGACCCGCAAAGTGCGCGAATAAACGAGAAGTCCGTGCGAATACTGTTGCCCACCCTCTTGCTGGGCCTCGCCGCGGCCAGCTTGCCGCCCGCCCAGGCCGCGGCCGGCGATTGCGGTGATGCTGCCGCCTTGGTGCAGCAGGCCTATCCCAAGGCCCGAAGGAGCGCCGACGGCGCCTCGTTCACACTTGAACCTCACACCAGCATCGCCCTGACGCCTCCGGACTACGACACGCCAAGGCTGGTCTGCAAGATCTGGCCCGCCCATGACCAACTGCTGTTGGTCGCGGTACCGCTGATCGACAGCGCCCTATCCGTCGACGGCATGCATATCGGCGATATCGAGCTTCTGGTCGTCGACAGGAAGAACCAGCAGGTGCGCCAGCGCCTGCTGCAGCCCGGGCTGATGAACGATGATGCCATCGCCATCCGCGGCATCGGATTCGATACAGGCCGCTATCAGCCGGCGCCCAAAATCACCGCCTTCGGCCTGCGCATCGACATGGCAACTCATTCGCAGGCCAATCCCTTCAGGGAAACCGACCTGCGACTCTATGCCCTCGACGGCGATGCGCTACGGATGGTGCTCGATGGCCTCGACGTGGCCGGCTTTGGCGGCGAAGGCGATACCAATTGCGCCGGATCCTTTCATTCTAGCCAGGTCAGCCTGGCGATGAGCCGGGCGGGCCATCAGGGCTATCACGATATCACCGTGACCGAGCGAATGGATACCGACGAACCCGCTCCCGACAAGAATGGCGAGTGCCAATCCCACCCCGGCAAGTCCGTGAAGCGGACTTACCGGCTGCGCTATGACGGCAACCGCTACCAGCTTCCGGCGACGCTCAAGGCCCTGGAGCAGTGAGAACGCCGCTGGCGATGGTTAATGGCTGGTGTGCCGGAAACCAAAACTTGGGGGCATTTCGGCACCGAAGCTTAATCGCTGTGCTGTAGTGTCTTTCCCTGAAGAACGACCCGGCAAATCGGGCGACGGGGCAGGGAATGCGTCAGATAAAATTTGCGGCGGTGGCCACGATGGCGGCCGTCCTGATGATCACCGGGTGCACGACGAACAATAACGTCGACACGACCAAGACCACCGCGATCCAGCCGGCAGCCAAGGATGTCGACACATCCGACCTGGCGGAAGGCAAGGCACAGTTTCGCGATGCCAATTATGGTCTTGCCGAAGCGCATTTCCGCAAGGCCGTCGAACTGAGGGCCGACAATGCCGAGGCCTGGATGGGGCTTGCCGCTTCCTATGACGAACTCGGCCGCTTCGACTTCGCCGACCGCGCCTATGGCCAGCTTGTGAAGGTCGCCGGCCGCAAACCGCAGATCGTCAACAACATGGGCTATTCGCAACTTTTGCGCGGCAACAAGAAGAAGGCCAGGGCGCTGCTGCTGGAGGCGAAGGCCGGCATGGCCGATCCCACCGTTGTCGACGCCAACCTCGCCTTGCTGAACAAGGGCTGATGCCGTTTTATCCTCGCGCCAGCCAGGGGTGCGGTTTCGGGACAGGTGGCATCGACGCTTTGTAAACCGTATCCGCAGGTTGGGTCGAGAGATCGCCTGAAAACCATGTCCGAGGGCTGCCGCTGACCTAGAATGCCGCGCAACCGCCGATGCTCGAGAGGCCCCCGCCCGATATGCTGGATTTCAGTTCGCTCCTGCTTGCAGCCGCGCTGTCGGGCGTCTGTCTCAGTGTTACTATGTTCGCGATCTGGGCCACTGCGCCGCGGGCCAGATTCGTGCTGACGGTCGCATGCGGCATTCTCGTGCTCGTCGCGCATGTGATTCTGTTCTGGCATTATACCAGGGAGCCCGATCCGCTGCTTTGCCAGGTCGCGCTGGCGCTGCTCAGCCTGGGTTTTCTGATCATCTGCATTTCGGCCATGCAATATCTCGGTATGCCGGACCACAGGCGTGCGATTGCTCCGACATTTGCCGCCATGGCTATCGGTGCGGCCGTGACCTTCATGGGCCTTGACGGTATCGGTTTCGTGATCACCTACGCGACGGTTACCGCGCTGCTCTCGACGATCGGAGCCATGTTCTGGATCAACGGCAGTCATGATCGCCGCATCCTGCTGGTGGTGTCGTTTCTGAGCGGCACCTGTGCGCTGTCGTTTGCCCTTTGCGGCGTGGTTCTGATGACCAAAGGGCAGTGGACGCTCGGCGTCGCGCCCGACAATTGGGCCGAACGCCTCAACTCGGTCGTGGCGGTGGCCTGTATGACCGGCCTCGGCGCATTGACGCTTTCGCTCCATCATTTGCAGGCGCAGATCGAGCTCAAGGCCGAGACCATGACCGACCCGTTGACCGGTCTGATGAACCGTCGCGGTCTGATGTCGCTTTATGGCGAGTGCACCTTCGGCCCGTTCATGGCGATCGTCATGTTTGACCTCGATCACTTCAAGCGGACGAACGACATCTATGGACACCCGGTCGGGGATCAGGTCCTGTGCCGCTTCGCCGCCGTCATCAGGAAATATGCCAGGACCGGGGTTGACGCCTTTCGCCTGGGCGGCGAGGAGTTCGCGATCGTCATGTCGAGGATGACGGAAGAGCGCGCCTATGATCTTGCCAGCAAGATCGGCGTCGCTTTCGGCACGGAAATCGTGCCCACCCCGCTCGGTCCCTTGCGCAGCACGGTCAGCGGCGGGATTGGATTCGGCGAGGCCGACGGCAGCACCCTCGACGAGGTGCTGGCCAGGGCCGACTCCATGCTCTATGCCGCCAAGCGTGCGGGGCGAAATTGCGTCATCAGCCGCAAAGGGATGGACAAGGCCGACCCGGTCAAACCGGCCTTGCGCTCCGCGTAGCTATTCGGCCGCACCCAGATAGTCCGACAGCGGCGGGCAGGAGCAGACCAGGTTGCGGTCTCCCGCGACATTGTCGATGCGCGATACCGGCGGCCAGTACTTTGCCGCTGTGTCGGCGTCGCCGGCGGGATAGGCCGCCTCGAGGCGCGAGTAAGGGTGGTTCCATTGACCGGCCAGCGCCTCAGCCGATGTATGCGGGGCGTTGACCAGCGGATTGTCGGCCAAAGGCCATTCGCCTTTGGCCACCTTCGCCGCCTCGCCGGCAATGGCGATCATGGCCTCGCAGAAGCGGTCCAACTCGCGCTTGGGCTCGGACTCGGTCGGTTCGACCATAAGCGTGCCGGCGACCGGAAACGACATGGTCGGCGCGTGGAAACCATAGTCGATCAGGCGCTTGGCGATGTCCTCGACGCTGATGCCGGCGCTCTCCTTGAGCACGCGGGTATCGAGAATGCATTCATGGGCGACACGATCGCTCCTGCCCTTGTAAAGCAGCGGGAAGTGCGGCGCGAGCCGCGTCGCCACGTAATTGGCGGACACGATCGCCGTCTCGGTCGCCTGCTTCAGGCCGGAAGCGCCCATCATGCGGATGTACATCCAGGTGATCGGCAGGATGGAAGCGCTGCCGAAGGGAGCGGCGGCCACGGCATGCGCCGAGCCTTCGGTGACATGGCCGGGCAGATAGGGTTTCAGATGCGCCCTGACGCCGATCGGACCGACGCCCGGTCCGCCGCCGCCATGCGGGATGCAGAAGGTCTTGTGCAGGTTCATGTGGCAAACGTCGGCGCCGATGTCGCCGGGACGGGCAAGTCCGACCAAGGCATTGAGGTTGGCGCCGTCGAAATAGACCTGGCCGCCATGCTCATGGATGAGCGCGCAGAGGTGGCGCGCGCCTTCCTCGTAGACGCCATGCGTGGATGGATAGGTGAACATCAGCGCCGCGAGATTCCTGGAATGCTCGTTGGCCTTGGCGCGCATATCGTCCATGTCGATGTTGCCGTCTTCCAGGCAGCGCACGACGACGACGCTCATGCCGGCCATCGCGGCACTCGCCGGATTGGTGCCATGCGCGGAGGAGGGGATCAGGCAGACGGTGCGATGACCCTCACCGCGCGAGCGGTGATAGGCGCGGATGGCGAGCAGCCCGGCATATTCGCCCTGGCTGCCAGCATTGGGCTGCAAGGTCACGGCGTCGAAGCCGGTGATCTCCGACAGCCAGCCCTCCAGTTCGCCGATCATGGCGCGATAGCCGGCCGAATGCGCTGATGGCGCGAAGGGATGCAAATTGGCGATTTCCGGCCAGCTCACCGGCATCATTTCCGCCGCGGCGTTGAGCTTCATGGTGCAGGAGCCCAGCGGGATCATGGCGCGGTCGAGCGCCAGGTCCTTGTCGGCCAGCCGGCGCAGGAAACGCATCATCTCGGTTTCCGACTTGTTCTCATGAAAGACCGGCTGGGTCAAAAACTCCTTGCCGCGCGGCTTGCCGGGCACCGTGCTGTCGGCGGAAGAAGCAGCCTTGGCGTCGAACAGAGCCGCGATCGCCTCGACATCGGCATCGGTCGACGTCTCGTCGAAACTGATGCCGACATGGTCGGCGTCGAGCACACGCAGCAGCCGGCCGGTCTTTTCGGCGGCCGCGGCGATCCGGGCGGCCTTGCCCTTGGCCTCCACCGTCACCGTATCGAAACGGCTGGAGCCGAGCACCGATACACCCGCGGCCTTGAGGCCGCTCGCCAGGCGGTTGGCCAGCGCATGGATGCGCCCGGCGATCGCCTGCAGGCCCGCCGGGCCATGCCAGATGGCGTATGCGGTCGCCATATTGGCAAGCAGCGCCTGCGCGGTGCAGATGTTGGAGGTCGCCTTGTCGCGGCGGATGTGCTGTTCGCGTGTCTGCAAGGCGAGGCGATAACCGGGACGGCCCTTGCTGTCGGTCGACTGACCGACCAGGCGGCCGGGCATCAGCCGTGTCAGCTTGTCGGAGACGGCGCAATAGGCGGCATGTGGGCCGCCAAAGCCCATCGGCACGCCGAAGCGCTGCATCGGGCCGACGGCAATGTCGGCGCCGAGTTTCGCCGGCGCGTCGGTCAGCGTCAGGCCAAGCGGGTCGGCGATGAAGACGATAATGGCGCCGGTGGCGCGCGCTTTTTCGATCGCCGCCTTGTGGTCGCCATAGACGCCAAAAGTGTCCGGCCAGGAGACGAGCAGGGCTGCGGTGTTGTCGTCGATCGTCTCGCCGTCGATCTCGATGCCGAGCGGCTCGGCGCGGGTGCGCACCACATCCAGCGTCTGCGGGTGCGGCGTGCCGGCGAGTGCCACCTTGGTGCGCTTGTCGCGGTGGTGGCGCAGCGCGATGCCGACCGCTTCGGCGACCGCTGTTGCCTCGTCGAGCAATGAAGCCGATGCCACCGGCAGGCCGGTCAGTTCCGTGACCAGCGTCTGGAAATTGAACAGCATTTCGAGCCGGCCCTGGCTGATCTCGGCCTGGTAGGGCGTGTAGGCGGTGTACCAGGCCGGATTCTCGAACAGATTGCGCTGGATGACCGGCGGCACGTGGACGCCGTGGTAACCGGCGCCGATAAAACTCTTCAGCACGGTATTCCTTGCCATGATCGTCGACAATTCGGCGAGCGCTTCGGCTTCGCTGGCCGGCGCCGGCAGGGCCAGCGGCTGGTCGAGGCGGATCGATCTCGGCACGGCCTGGCTGATCAGCGTCTCGACCGAGGGAACACCGAGGACGGCGAGCATGGCTCTGACGTCGGCAAGGCCGGGCCCGATGTGGCGGGCCGAGAAGGGGTAGGGTGCTGCGGTCATGTCAGTAAATTCCTGATGTCAGGCGATATGGGCTTTGTAGGCGGTCTCATCCATGAGGCTGGCGAGCTGGCTTTCGTCGGCGAGCTTCATCTTCCACAGCCAACCGGCGCCGGTTGCCGCCGAGTTGACCAGCGATGGATCGGACGACAGCGTGCCGTTGGCCTCGGTGATCTCGCCATCGACCGGCGCGTAGACGTCGGAGGCCGCCTTGACGGATTCGACCACGACGGCGGTGTCGCCCTTGGCGAGCTTCTTTCCCGTTTCCGGCAGTTCCACGAAGACGAGATCGCCGAGCTGCTCCTGCGCGTAGTCGGTGATGCCGACCGTGGCGATGCCGCCCTCGACGCTGAGCCATTCGTGATCGGCGGTGAAATAGATCTTTGCCATGGGTCTATCCTTTGCGGTAGCGATGAGGAGTGAAGGGCAGGGAACTGACATCGATCGGGATCTTCGTGCCGCGCACATCGGCGAAGACCCGCGTTCCGGGCTTGGCCAGTGGGGTGGCGACATAGCCCATGGCGACCGGATGGTCGGCCGAGGGGCCAAAACCGCCCGATGTGACATGGCCGACGGGGTTGCCGTCGGTGTCAAACAGAGAAGCGCCGGCACGCACCGGCTGGCGACCCTGCGGTTTCAGCCCGACGCGCTTTTGCGCCGGGCCTCGTTCCACGACGGCGCGCAAGGCATCGGCGCCGATGAAGGTGCCTGAGGCTCGGATCTCTTTTGGGATTGCCCACATAAGCGCCGCCGCGGCCGGGTCGGTTTCCGGCGTGATGTCTTGACCGTGCAGGCAGAGGCCTGCCTCCAGCCGCAGACTGTCGCGCGCGGCAAGGCCGATCCAGAGCACACGCTCGTCCTCGAGCAGCTTGGCGACGAGTTCTCTTGCATCGGCCTCCGGCAGGCCGATCTCGAAACCGTCTTCGCCGGTGTAGCCGGACCGGCTCATGAACCAGTTCTTTCGCGGCTCGATGCCGTGCATGAACAGCAGCGAGCCGGTTTCGAGGCCGGCGCGGGACAGTGCCGCCCAGGCTTCCGGACCCTGGATGGCCAGGAAGACGCGATCGAGAGGCTCGACCTTTATATCAAAATCGGCTGCCAGCGCGCGCAAATGCTTTTCGTCGGCGACGGCGTTGCCGGCGTTGGCGACCACCATGAACCTCGTATCGCCGAGCCGGGTGACGATCAGATCATCCAGAATGCCGCCCGCCTCATTGAGGAAGAAGGTCAGCTTGGATTGCGAAATTTCGAGCGCGCCGGCGTCTAGCGGGCAGGCGCGGTCGAGCAGCGCAACGGCGTCTGGCCCGCTGACCTCGAACAGCTTCATGTGCGAGATGTCGAACAGGCCCGCATGTTCGCGGGTGTGAAGATGCTCCTTCATGACGCCGGCCGGATAGGTCAGCGGCATCGACCAGCCGGCAAAGGCGCCGAAGCGCGCACCGGCCGCTGCATGGATATCTTCGAGGGGAAGGTGTCTATCGTCGCCCGTCATGTCGTCTCCAGAGTCGCACGCAATCGGTCGCGGATGGCGACCAGTCCGTGCCCCTCTGTCTGAAGCCTGAGAGACTCGCGCAGCCGGAACTCTGTCAGCGGCGCTTACACCTTCGGCGCGGGGGCAAGCCCCGACTTTCCAGAGTGTCTTTCCCGTCTACGGTTCTTTTGCCTGAGAGATTTCGGGCGATTTCCCCTTCGGCGGCAGCTCTCGCTGCTCTCTCCCGCAAACAGGTAGGACTCAAACCTTGAGCCCTCGACGCGCCATCCATAGCCCGTCGGCGACACCTTGTCACCTCCCAGCGACATTGTTCTGACAAGTCTTCGCTAACCACGCCGTTTGCCGGTTTTTCAAGACACTCCTGATATAGCAGGCCGATGTGACGCGTTGGGGCGGACGGGGACGACAGATGGGCGAATTGATCATGAGCGCTGCGGTGGCGGGGCTGACTTCGAAGAACCGCATCGCTTCAGAGGATGTCGTAATGCTGCGCCGCGACGTGTTCGCCGACGGGGTGGTGACCCGGGGCGAAGCCGACGCGTTGTTCGCGCTCGACCAGACGGCGCGAGACAAATGCGCTGAATGGGCACCGTTCTTCGTCGAGGCGGTCACCGACTACATCGTCCACCAGGAAAAGCCCTCGGGCTACATTTCGCAGGAGAATGCCGATTGGCTGGTCCGCACGATTTCGCGCGACGGCTTGGTCGACAGCCGGACCGAACTCGAATTGCTGGTCCATGTGCTGGAAGAGGCGAAATCCTCGCCGAGCCGGCTTTGCGTCTACGCGCTGGAGCAGGTCGCCCATGCCGTCGTCGACGGCAAGGGACCGCTGATGCTCGGCGGTGCGCTGGCGCCCGGATTGATCGCCAGGGCCGAAGTCGAGCTTCTGCGCCGTATCCTCCATGCCCATGGCGGCGACGGCAACATCGCCATCACCCGGGCCGAGGCCGAGGTGCTGTTCAGGATCAACGAGCGGACAGCCCAGGCCAACAACGATCCGTCCTGGAACGACCTGTTCGTCAAGGCGATCGCCAATTTCGTCATGTGCTCGGCCGGTTACGAGGCCCCGACCCGCGAGGTGGCGCTGCGCCAGGAAACCTTCCTCGAAAACGCCGATCCGGAAATCGGCGGCTTCTTCAGCCGCATGGTCTCCGGCGGCCTTGCCGGTATCATAGAGGCCTACCGGTCTCCTGACGACGTAGAGACCGAATGGGAAGCCAAGAATAGGGCAACCGAGGCGCTAGCCCGTCGGGCCGAGACGATCGATGCCGGTGAAGCCGGATGGCTAATCGAGCATATCGGGGCGGACCGGCCTTTGTACGAGAATGAGCGCGCATTGCTGACCCTGATCAAGCATGCCTCGCCGGAAATCCATCCGGCGCTGAAGCCGTTGCTCGACAAGGTAGCCTAAGAAGTTTGATCGCCTGGCATGAGTTGGCCGGTCAAAAGCCACGCCACCAAACAGCTAGAAAAACACCAAACGATAAAATGGCTACACTGCCGAATAGGCGCTCTGTTGGTATAGGTTTTTCGCCGCGCCAGACTTCCGGAGACAATATGGTTCCGATGAAGAACAAACAGAGTGCGCAGAATGGGCCGTGACCGGTTCCAAAAAACGCTTCCAATGGAGTTCCATAGAAGTCCCCCATTTTGTCATGGGCCAGGGATATGAATCCTTTCTCGATATTAGGCGATCGTGGTCTTCCAAAACTCTCGAAAATTACGCCGATAATCCCACTAAAGAAAAAACAAGAAATCGCGAGCGCAAAGAATATTGTGGACATAGCTCTCTGGGCATTCGTCCACCAAACGCGCGAAGACGGCTCGATGTCTTGCAGGCTGGCGGATCTTCGCTGAGGCTTTTGCACCTAATTTCCTTGGCTCGACAAGAGGGATTTTACCCCAACCTGTCAGACGACGGAAGCGCAGAAAACCGGGTGAAATCGAGATTATCGCCGACCTTGCTAGCGCACAGTTAGCTAGCAACGTGGCGAACTGCGACCTCGCAAGTGTTCCTTGAGGGGCGCGATGGCGGCGAAACCGGCGATCACTCGGATCACTCTACGATATGCTGCCGTCACGGTGATCGGTGAGATCCCGCAGCGCAATGCTGACCAGCCGGACCTGTTCCGATTGACGGCGCACGCCGGTTCGGCTGTATGCCGCCTTGAGATGATGCCGTGTTCATCGAGATGTTGGACCGGTCGGCATAGGCTTGCAATCCTCGTTGGCGGCCAATGGATTTACGCCGGCTACCGAGCGGGGCCGGGGGGCTTCATCTCGTTATTGAGCATCGGGTTTGCGAAAACCGCCAAACCGTTTTCCATCCGGTGCCCTGGCCAGGCGTAACTGATGGGCTCGTGGCCCCCACGGGCCGATCATCGTTTTGCCGTGCGCGGTTCAAATGCCGCCATACCAGTCGTAGCCATTGTCCTCCCAATAGCCGCCGCGGCCGCCGCCGACATTGGCGAAGCCGTCGACCAGTTCGATCTTGTAGAGATATTTCGGCATCTTGTAGCCGAGCTGGCGCTCGACGCGGACACGCAGCGGCGCGCCGTTCTCGACCGGCAGCGGCTTGCCGTTCACGCCATAGGCGAGGATCGTTTGCGGATGGCGGGCATCGATCAGGTCGATGGTGCCGTAGTATTTGACGTCGCCCGACAGGCTGCGGTCGATCGTGTCGAGGCAATGGAACATGACATAGCGCGCCTGCGGCTTGACCACCGCCTGGTCGAGCACCAGCGCCAGCGGCGTGCCGGTCCACTTGGCGATGCAACTCCAGCCTTCGACGCAGTCGTGACGGGTGATCTGGGTGCGGCTCGGCATGTTCATCAGTTGCTCGCGGGTAAGCGATAGCGGCTTTTCCACGAGGCCTGAAACCTCCAGACGCCAGTCGGAGAAGTTGTTGGCGAGCAGGTTCTTGTAGGTGTCGTCATCGGGCGCGGTCACGCCGTTCGGCCGTTGCGGCTGGCGGATATCTGCCTCGGTGAATTCCGGCGCCAGCGAATTGCCGCCGCCGAGCAACCGCTGTGCCCTGTGGGTCAGGCCGTTGGCATTTTCGAGGAAACCGCGCAGGCCGCTGCCGATGCTGAGCTGACTGTCGAAGGCGTCGCAGCCCGACAGCATGACGCCGGAAGCGCCGAGGCTGGCCGCGGTCAGGAATTTCCGGCGGCTGATCTCAAATTTCGCCATTTCAGGCACTCCTCTCGGGCGTTTTGTCGTCATGCACGGGAGGATCGGTGCGGTACCAGCCGGTGATGATCGAACGCAGTTCGTTGATAGGGCCGGCGGCCACGATCATCAGGATGTGAATGATGAAGAAGGCGACCAGCAGAACCATGACGGTGAAATGGATGGTGCGGGCGGTCTGCCGTCCGCCGAGCAAATCATTGAGGAACGGCAGCACCGAATTCATGCTCGGCGACATGGCGAGGCCGGTGATGATCATCAGCGGCAAGAGCACGAACAGCACGCCGCCATAGGCCATTTTCTGCAGCGTGTTGTATTCGCGCGTGTGGTGGAATTTCAGCCTGGCGTGATTGGCGATGTCCTGCGGCAACCGTTTGAGGTCATCCAGGCGCGGCGCCAGATCGCGGCGGATGTGGCCGTTGATCAGGCTGGCGACCAGCCAGACGATCAATGTCGTCGTCAGCATCCAGGCAAAGAAGAAATGGATGACGCGGGCGGTGCCGAGATCATAGTAGGAGGGGATCGTCGCCCAGGATGGGAAACCGCGCGCCGTCTCGTTACCTGCCGGACCCGACCAGCCGAGGACGCCTGTCGTGTCGAAACGGTGCCCGAAGATTTCGGTGTAACCGCGCGGCCCGGCATTGGTGTTTTCGGCGCCTATGGCGAAAACGGTGTTGTTGTAGCCGAAGCCGGATTGCTTGCCGATGTAGAGCTGAGGCCGGGCATTGAAAATCTGCAGGCCGGAAAGCAGCATGAAAAACAAGGAGATGGCCCAGAGCCAGTGTGTCAGCCGCGTCCAGCCCGACTGCCGGTAGATCAATGGTTTCTCTTTTGAAGCGGGGAGACCCGGTCCAATTTCGGATTGGCTTCTGGCAACCGATTCCATCTTGTCTGGTCTCCCGGCCTTGCGGCTTGTCCTACGTGTTCATTGTCCTCCTGATACGTCGCGATCCAAACCGATGTTTCATCCGATCACGGATTTATTATGGACGGACCGCCCAGGCTGACGGCGAGATTGACGGCCGCGGCGACGATGACCGTGTTGAAGAAGAACGACAGGATCGAGTGGACAAGCACGACACAACGCATATGCGTCGTCGAGATGTTGGTGTCGGCGGTCTGCGCCGTCATGCCGATGACGGTCGAGAAGTAGAGGAAATCCCAGCCCTCCGGGCGTCTGTCGCCCGGGAACAGCAGGCCACCGACCGGGATCTTCTTATTGGTGCCGGTATCGACCGCGTCGCCGTCCATCCAGTAGACATGGGCATAATGGAGCGCCGCCATGGCATGGATGGTGAACCAGCCGAGCGGGATCGACAGCAGTGCGAAGCCGAGTTCGATCGGGTGATCCCCATCCTTCCGATTGATCAGCAGGAACAGCGAGATAAGCGCAACGCCGACAACAATGAGCGTCACCGCGAAGATGACCAAAACCGGCTGGTCGGTGGCGCGTGCGTTCTTGCTCAGGTACTTGCCGGTGAACTTGGGCATCTGACTGACGACAAGAACGACGTAAGCGGCAAAAAATGCGTTGGCGCCGATCGAATAGGCGAGCGGGGCGTGCAGCAGCAACGCCACAAGCAGCGCAAACGCACCGATACAGGCCGACACCGCGAACAGCATATGGCGCTGCATCGGTTTCTCGATCGGGGTTTCGGCGGCCATGGCGGTCTCCACCTGAATGGCGCGTGGTTGCTACTCCGGTGTGACGGATTTCAGCGCCCGCCGCAAGATACGGTCGAGTTCGCCGAGAAACCGGGAGCGGTCCTGCGGCGCGAAACTGGCATTGTAGCCCTTGCTTTCGCCGGTCTCGCGCAGGTGCTGCTTGAGGTCGCGCATCGCCACTGCCATGCCGATCGTCTCGGGCGTGAACGGCCGCCCGGTCGGTCCCAGCACATGCGCGCCGAGCGCCACCGTGCGTGCGGCAAGCGGAATGTCCGCCGTCACCACGATGTCGTTGGGCCTGGCGTTCTCGACGATCCAGTCATCGGCGGCGTCGGCGCTCTTGGAGACCACGACATTGCGGATCATCGGGTCGCGCGATGGGCGCAGGCCGCCATTGGAGACGTAAGTGACGACGACGCCAAGGCGTTCAGCGACCTTTTCCACCTCGGCCTTGACCGGGCAAGCGTCGGCGTCGACGTAGATGGCGGGTGCGGGCATTGTCTCTCCAGAGACGAGCAGGGGCCGGAAATGTATCCGGCCCCTGCCTGAAAATCTTATAGTGATCAGGCCGGCAAGGCGCCGGACTTCTTGGCCGTCCAGGTGGCAATGTAATCCATCAGGCCAGGGTTGAGGCAATCGTAGGGCTCCAGGCCGATTGTCTTCAGCCTGCCGCGAATGCCGTCCATGCGGCTCGGGTCGACACCCGATTCGATGATCGACGAGACAAAGGCGGTGAAGCCCGGAGGCGACCAGCCGTCTTCCTCGAAGCGCTCGGGGTGAATGAAGGACAGGCCCTTGAACGGATGATCGCGCTCGACCGGTCCATGCATGTGGACGCCGCATTGGGTGCAGGCATGACGCTGGATCAGCGCTGAGGGGTCGACCACCTTCAGCTTGTCGCCGTTCTCGGTGACCGTGACATCGCCGGTACCGGCAACCGCTACCACCGAGAATATAGCGCCTTCGGGCTTCCAGCATTTGGTGCAGCCGCAGGCGTGGTTGTGGGCGATCTGGCCCTTGACCTTCACCTTGACCGGCTTGCTGGTGCAGGCGCAGACCAGCGTGCCGCCGGCAAAGCTCGCGCTTTCCTTGGGCAGGCCATTGTCGATTTTCGGATGCAGTTTCTCCGCCATTTTTCTCTCCTCCCATGTTTCACCACAGGGGTCGCTGGCCGGATGGCCGGCGGCATGTGGCCGTCTTCAGTAAACCACGACACTCCGGATCGACTTGCCCTCATGCATGAGGTCGAATCCCCTGTTGATGTCCTCGAGCTTCAGCGTGTGGGTGATCATCGGGTCGATCTGGATCTTGCCGTCCATGTACCAGTCAACGATCTTCGGCACGTCGGTGCGACCGCGTGCGCCGCCGAAGGCGGTGCCCATCCAGCTGCGTCCGGTGACCAACTGGAACGGCCTGGTCGAAATCTCCTGGCCAGCGCCGGCGACGCCGATGACGACCGACTTGCCCCAACCGCGATGCGAAGCTTCCAGTGCCTGACGCATCACCTTGGTGTTGCCGGTGCAGTCGAACGTGTAGTCAGCGCCGCCGATCTGGTCGGCGCCGCGCTTGGTCATGTTGACGAGGTGGGGGACGATATCGCCGTCGATCTCCTTCGGATTGACGAAATGCGTCATTCCGAATCGCTCGCCCCAGGCCTTCTTGTCGTTGTTCAAATCGACACCGATGATCATATC
>NZ_JAPYKS010000109.1:0-347 GCF_037179605.1 Mesorhizobium salmacidum (SeqCode) | reverse complement strand
ATCGACACCCACCGCGCCGAATTGCTCTACAGCCGCATGGGCCCGGCGATCGAGGCCTCCGGCGGCAGTGCCGGCAACACGGCGGCTGGTGTCGCCTCCTTCGGCGGACGCGCCGCCTTCTTCGGCAAGGTCTCCAACGATGCGCTGGGCGAAATCTACGCGCACGACATCCACGCGCAGGGCATCGCCTTCGACACCAGGCCGCTCGAGGGCGAGCCACCGACGGCGCGCTCGATGATCTTCGTCACCCCCGATGGCGAGCGCTCGATGAACACCTATCTCGGCGCCTGCGTCGAACTCGGGCCGGAAGATGTCGAGGCCGACAAGGCGTCGGGCGCCAAGGTCAC
>NZ_JAPYKS010000108.1:0-349 GCF_037179605.1 Mesorhizobium salmacidum (SeqCode) | reverse complement strand
CGACCGTTCTGGCGCAGTCGATCGTCCAGGAAGGCCACAAGTCGGTTGCCGCCGGCATGAACCCGATGGACTTGAAGCGCGGCATCGATCTGGCCGTCACCGAAGTGGTCGCCGCTCTCGGCAAGGCTGCCAAGAAGATCAAGACTTCCGAGGAAGTCGCCCAGGTCGGCACCATCGCCGGCAATGGCGACTCCTCGGTCGGCAAGATGATCGCGGAAGCGATGCAGAAGGTCGGCAACGAAGGCGTCATCACCGTCGAGGAAGCCAAGACCGCCGAAACCGAGCTGGAAGTCGTCGAAGGCATGCAGTTCGACCGCGGCTACCTCTCGCCCTACTTCGTCACCAACGC
>NZ_JAPYKS010000107.1:0-349 GCF_037179605.1 Mesorhizobium salmacidum (SeqCode) | reverse complement strand
CGACCGTTCTGGCGCAGTCGATCGTCCAGGAAGGCCACAAGTCGGTTGCCGCCGGCATGAACCCGATGGACCTGAAGCGCGGCATCGATCTGGCCGTCACCGAAGTGGTCGCCGCTCTCGGCAAGGCCGCCAAGAAGATCAAGACTTCCGAGGAAGTCGCCCAGGTCGGCACGATCTCGGCCAATGGCGACGAGTCGGTCGGCAAGATGATCGCGGAAGCGATGCAGAAGGTCGGCAACGAAGGCGTCATCACGGTCGAGGAAGCCAAGACCGCCGAGACCGAGCTGGAAGTCGTCGAAGGCATGCAGTTCGACCGCGGCTACCTCTCGCCCTACTTCGTCACCAACGC
>NZ_JAPYKS010000106.1:0-373 GCF_037179605.1 Mesorhizobium salmacidum (SeqCode) | reverse complement strand
ATAGGCTGGACAAACTCTTGGCCGTCGAGGGTCGGCCGCAAGCAGATCCGGCCAGATGTAGCTGCGCCCATGTTGTCGCCGTTCATGCCACGGATCGAGCGTTCGCTTGGGTCCGCCGCTGCACCAAAGGCCGCGAATCTGGTGCGCGGAACGATGATGGAGCATCAGAACTCGGGATGATCCTCGCGTAGAACGCGAGCAAGTTCGGATCTGTGCCCAAACAGGCAACAACAGCACTGACGAACCCGCAATAGCAAGGTGGCCTCTTTGTCCGTCCTTCAGCGGGGCGGGCCATGTGGTCGTTTGGCAATAACTTTGGAGAGCGACATGGTGCTTCGAATGGATTCCCCGGCCCCTGCGATCAAGGTGCAGA
>NZ_JAPYKS010000105.1:0-389 GCF_037179605.1 Mesorhizobium salmacidum (SeqCode) | reverse complement strand
GTGCGGGCCTGCAGGTCGCGCAATGTCTTGAGTTCGAGTTCGCTTGGCGCCGGTGTTTCGTCAAGCGCCTCGGCGAACTTAACCACCCAGCCACAGCTCTCCTGCACCTGCTTGCGGGTGACCCCGGGATGCAGCGAAACAACAGTGAATTCCTTGGTCACCGGATCCGGCTTCCAGACGGCGAGATCGGTGATCAGCAATGTCGGGCCAGCTGTGTCGATGCCAAGCCGCTGGCGGTGATCGCCGCCCTCGCCATGGCCGAAGGAGGTGAAGAAGTCGATCTTTTCGACCATGCCGCGTTTGGTCTGCGCCATGGTGATGTAGATCTCCTTCGACGATGTCGCGATCTCCGGTGCGCCGCCGCCACCGGGCAGACGCGTCTTGGGATG
>NZ_JAPYKS010000104.1:0-395 GCF_037179605.1 Mesorhizobium salmacidum (SeqCode) | reverse complement strand
TCCGGCATCAATCACATCATCGTCGATCCGGAAATCCTGTGGGCCGTCAGCCCGCACTATATCGTCGCTTTCCTGATCAATTCGCCCGACGTCGCCTTCGTCACTGTCGGTGCTGTGTTTCTGGCAGTGACCGGCGCAGAAGCGCTCTATGCCGATCTCGGCCATTTCGGCCGCAAGCCGATCGTGCTTGCCTGGCTTGCGATCGTGTTCCCCTGCCTGCTGCTCAATTATGCCGGG
This sequence comes from Mesorhizobium salmacidum (SeqCode), assembly GCF_037179605.1. Lineage (NCBI taxonomy): Bacteria > Pseudomonadati > Pseudomonadota > Alphaproteobacteria > Hyphomicrobiales > Phyllobacteriaceae > Mesorhizobium > Mesorhizobium salmacidum (SeqCode). The sequence goes on along the minus strand of NZ_JAPYKS010000104.1, from coordinate 158 downwards.
CAAGGCGCCTTCATACTGGCGAATGGCGGCGTGGTGGGCCATCCGTTCTTCGAGATGAACGGGGGTTGGACGCTGATCCCGATGGTGGTGCTGGCGACGGCGGCTACCGTCATCGCCAGCCAGGCGGTCATTTCAGGGGCTTTTTCGCTGACCCGCCA
>NZ_JAPYKS010000103.1:0-399 GCF_037179605.1 Mesorhizobium salmacidum (SeqCode) | reverse complement strand
ACCGACCTGATGTTGGGATTGACGTCAGCCAGCCCCGCACCGCGATAGCCGCGAAACACGGCACAGGGCAGGCCGGCCGCGCCCGCCTCATAGGCGTTGGCCATGCCGGCGTGGCTGTGTTCCTCGATCTCGATCGACCGGGGGAAGCCGTTCTCGATCGCATCGCGGGCGCGCCGCAGCAGGCCGACGCCAGGATTGCCGACATAGGAGAAGACGATCTTCCTCGCCATGCCCATGCCGATCATCTGGTCGTAGATTAGGTCGGGCGTCATGCGGATCAGGGTCAGGTCGCGAAACCCCTGGCGGATCGCCTCATGCGCTGCCGCCATCGGGATCAGATGGGTGAAGCCTTCGAAGGCAACCGTGTCGCCATTGCTGAGGTTCTCGGCCACGGCCTGT
>NZ_JAPYKS010000102.1:0-413 GCF_037179605.1 Mesorhizobium salmacidum (SeqCode) | reverse complement strand
GATATGATCATCGGTGTCGATTTGAACAACGACAAGAAGGCCTGGGGCGAGCGATTCGGAATGACGCATTTTGTCAATCCGAAGGAGATCGACGGCGACATCGTCCCTCACCTCGTCAACATGACCAAGCGCGGTGCCGACCAGATCGGCGGCGCCGACTACACGTTCGACTGCACCGGCAACACGAAGGTGATGCGCCAGGCGCTGGAAGCTTCGCATCGCGGCTGGGGCAAGTCGGTCGTCATCGGCGTCGCCGGCGCCGGCCAGGAGATTTCGACTCGGCCGTTCCAGCTGGTCACCGGCCGTACCTGGATGGGCACGGCCTTCGGCGGCGCGCGCGGCCGCACCGACGTGCCGAGGATCGTCGACTGGTACATGGACGGCAAGATCCAGATCGACCCGATGATCACCCA
>NZ_JAPYKS010000101.1:0-413 GCF_037179605.1 Mesorhizobium salmacidum (SeqCode) | reverse complement strand
GCCGACCTGCACGGCAAGGAAGCGGCTCTCGTCTTCACCTCCGGCTTCGTCTCCAACGAAGCCTCGATCTCGACCATCGCACGGCTTTTGCCCAATTGTCTGATCATCTCGGACGAGCTGAACCATGCCTCGATGATCGAAGGCGTGCGGCGCTCGGGCGCCGAGAAAAAGATCTTCCGCCACAATGACGTCGCGCATCTGGAAAGCCTTTTGCAGACGGCCGGCCGCGAACGCGCCAAGCTGATCGTCTTCGAAAGCGTCTATTCGATGGACGGCGACATCGCGCCGATCAAAGAGATCGTCGAGCTCGCCGAGCGCTACAACGCCATGACCTATATCGACGAGGTCCATGCGGTGGGCATGTACGGGCCGCGCGGCGGCGGCATCACCGAGCGCGAAGGCCTGGCCGACCG
>NZ_JAPYKS010000100.1:0-415 GCF_037179605.1 Mesorhizobium salmacidum (SeqCode) | reverse complement strand
CCCCCAACGAGATGATGACGATCGCCGCCAGCCGTGCGTTGAAGAACGACGATGTCTGTTTCGTCGGCATCGGCGCGCCGTCGGCCGCCTGCAACGTCGCGCGGTTGACGCATGCGCCTGACATAACGCTGATCTATGAGAGCGGCACGATCGGCACCGCGCCCGACGTGCTGCCGCTGTCGATCGGCGACGGCGAATTGTGCGAAACCGCGGTCACCACCGTCGCGGTGCCGGAAATGTTCCGCTACTGGTTGCAGGGCGGCCGCATTTCCAAAGGTTTCCTCGGTGCCGCTCAGCTCGACAAGTTCGGCAACATCAACACCACCGTCATCGGCGACTATTTCCATCCCAAGACGCGTCTGCCCGGTGGCGGCGGCGCACCGGAGATCGCGACATCGTCGAAGGAGATCTACAT